>NZ_MWQY01000023.1 GCF_002087085.1 Marispirochaeta aestuarii
CGTACGCTTGGCTTGCGAATCGCTTTGCGATTCGCCGGGCCCAGCCCTCAAATGAATATACGGAAGGGATGGGGCTTTTTTTATCGGGCTTCTTCGCGCACTATCGGCAGAATCCTGACGGATTCGCCTGTCGTACGCTTGGCTTGCGAATCGCTTTGCGATTCGCCGGGCCCAGCCCTCAAATGAATATACGGAAGGGATGGGGCTTTTTTTATCGGGCTTCTTCGCGCACTATCGGCAGAATCCTGACGGATTCGCCTGCCGTACGCTTGGCTTGCGAATCGCTTTGCGATTCGTTGGGCCCAGCCCTCAAATGAATATACGGAAGGGCTGAGGCTTTTTTTATCGGCCTTACCCCGGCGGTGAAGTTTTACGGGCTCGGAGCCGAACATATAACAGACGATGAAAAGAAGACACCTAATCAGTTGCTTGATTCTCTGCATCTGTGCTGCGGCGGGGGCGGATATTTATCATACGATAAAGCCGGGAGAAACCCTCTATCGTTTGTCCCGGGAATATGGTGTTTCCGTAGACGAACTGAAAACAATCAACGACATTGATGACGTAAGTGACATACGAGTCGGTACCCGTCTTTTAATCAGGAGAGAGCAGACAAGCTCATCGACCTTTGAAAAATACACTGTCGAAAAAGGCGATACCCTCTATCGAATAGCCAGAAACAACGACATGAGTCTTAGTGAGCTGCTTGAATTGAATGATCTCAATGAAGATCATATGCTGAGGGTAGGCGAGGTACTGAAAATCGGTACAACTGAAGAGAATTCGGAAAACGGTGTAACGAATCAGCAGGCAGTTGCTGTAAACCAACCGGAGAACGGAGACGAAAACGTCTCCGGGGATGGGAAAACCGAGTTTTTCTGGCCTCATCAGGGAGAAAGGATCAGCCTGAACGGAAAACTGGTCGGCAAAGAGATAAAGGGCCTCAACGGAGACCCTGTTGTTTCGGTTTCTTCGGGAAAGGTTATCTGGGTAGCACCATACCATGGATACGGCAAGATCATCATGGTTGAAGCTCCGGACAAGCATATCTTTGCCTACGGAGGAAACGGCGATACTCTGGTCAATGTAGGCGATAACGTCAGGCCCGGTCAGAAGCTTGGACTTCTGGGAGCCGGAGGATCAGAGGGCGCTGCCAAAGCCTTCTTTTTCGTCTACCGGAACGGAAAACCCGTCGACCCTGAATCGGCACCGAGGAAGTAGAACCAGGATGAATACCAGAATTGTCGGAATTTGCGGAGGTTCGGGTTCTGGAAAAACAACTGTGGTCAGGAAGATCGGAGAATCGTTTCCTGATTTTGTCTGTATTCCCCAGGATAATTACTACAGATCGGCCTTCAATATAGACAACTCAAACATTACCAATGTCAATTTTGATCATCCCGATGCCTTTGATAATGAACTGATAATGCAGCATCTTTCTGCGCTGAAAAAGGGTAAATCCGTGGAAATGCCGCAGTACGACTTTGTAAATCATAAGCGTCAGGATCAGACTGTCCGGGTGGATCCTCATCCCCTGATTATCTTTGAGGGTATCCTGATTTTTTTTGATAAAAGAATACGGGATCTGATCGATCTCAAGGTTTTTATCGACACACCGGATGATATTCGCTTTATTCGCCGACTTCAGCGGGATATTCATGAACGAGGACGTACCATGGACTCTGTGATTCAGCAGTATCTGGAAAAGGTGCGGCCCGGTCATTCAGGGTTTGTGGAACCGACAAAACGCTATGCGGATATTATTATCCCCGAAGGGGGATTCAACGAAATAGCATTGGAAGTCCTTATCTCTTTTCTCCGCTCCGTCGGTTCCTGATTATTACCGTTCTATTGTTGAATTGGGAAGAGGGAGTTCCGAAAGTCGTTCTTTCAGGTAGCTGGAAAAGGATATTCTCGGAACCACAACCGCCGGCTTCGCCTCCACAGTCACTTCCCTGCCTGTTCCCGGGTGTTTGACGATCCTGGCCTTCCTTGCATCCTGCTGTTTTATGGAAAATCGACCTATCCTGCCCAGGGGAACCTTTTCTCCCAGGCAAAGACCTGTCTCGATAAGATACAGAAAATCGTCCACTATGGATTTGCATTCGGCAGCTGTTACAGCGTTTTTCTTTGCGACATAACGCACCATGCTTTTCATGGTGAACTGGTCAGGTACGGAGGACGGATCAAGGTGCAGGCTTCTGTTCAGCTTCATGAAGCCGTTGGTAAGGTAGATCGTTGCTTCCCGTATACGTTTTTCCTGTTCTTCTCTGGGTGTATCGGAGGAGCAGACTGCTATGCGGTAGATCGGACTGGTTTTGTTCAGCCTGCCTTCGGGAAAAGAGACAGATTCACCAACGACGATCGATTGCGGATATACTGATATGGTCTCGGTAAAGATGTCAGGTACATCAGTCCTGGTTTTTATACTCGCATATTCCAGGAGCCGCTCTTCCGTACCGGGTCCGATGCTCAAAATGGAACCTGAGCTCGTAAGGGCGAGTATGCCATTTCCTTCTCCGGGTACGACCTTTCTCTCAAGAAACATTCCCAGGGCTTCGGCCTGTTCCTGGAACAGGGAATCTTTTTCTTCCCACACCCGTGCAAGAAGCTCGAGGGAGTTCTCTTTCTGGTCGGGCAGAAGCCGGACCAGTGCTTCCAGATGACGCTGGATTTCCGGAGGTAAACTTTCAAAAACCATCACAGCCCCTTTAAAAATGATTTCATGGATCTTGATTCATTATTACAGTATACCTCTTTTTTTCAAAAAATCCCAATATAAATGGATTAATCTGGAAAACAGCGTTACTTTAACCGGTAATGGAGGATACAATATGACTGAGTATTTTAATCAATTGGACACCGCTATTGCAGAACATTTAAAGGGAATCAGAAAATCCCTTGACATTGAAAACGACAACGAAGCGCTTGAAGTACTTGCACAGGCATGGATTGAGAAGGAGGATGCCTTTAATCGCCAGATCGATGAAAAAAGCATGGAAACAGTGGAGGAGTTTGATCCCGACACTGAAGAAGGAGGGGTTCTTCTGCTAACCTATTCCGGATCTCTGCTGAGTATAGGTCCGCGGCAGAACAACCTGCGCAGTGCAAGTTATGCCAGTATAGGTCTGCGACAGGATGTACCCGAGTTCGCTGAGGAAGAAGATGCCCAGCTCGAAGGACCGGTACGGACCGGGGATCTGGCCCGTTTTGTCCGGGGACCGGTTCAGAGCAGCTCAAAGATATATAAAATGGCCATATTCAAGGAAGAGATGGATGCGGCGGAAGAAGAAGAGCTCCTGGCGGAGGTAACCCAGATTCTTGCTGAAGATTTTACCGAAGTAAACCGTACTATAATTGCCGGTGAGTAGGCAGGTTGTCGATAATTACCCTATGGCGGTCAACCAGATACTGATACAAAAACTGAAAAAACTTCGAGATGCAAAAACCCCTCCGGGATGTGATATCCTGGAGGGGGAGTTGCATACGATAATAGGGCTCATGAGTTCACCTTCCTGGAACGTACGTCCCCTCGACGACTCAGCAGCTCCGGGAGGACTTGTAAGGCTGGAACCCAATCTTCCAAGTCTTGTTATTCCTGACCTTCATGGAAGGAGGGATTTCTTTTACCGCGCCTTGACGCTTCCCCTGTATCAGGGCAGGAATTTTCTGGACCTTCTGGCTGAAAAGAGGGGAAATGTTGTTTGCGTGGGGGATGCTTTTCACGGAGAAGCGCCGGTTCGGGAGAGGTGGAAAGCGGCCTACGATGAGTTTCTCACCGGATTCAGGAAGCGAAGAGCTATGAACCACGAGATGGCTGACAATCTCAGACTGCTGCAGATGATCTTCTCGGTTATGCAGGAATACCCTGAGAATTTTTTCTTTCTCAAGGGAAATCACGAGAACATTGACAATGAGCTTGGGCGGGGAAACTATCCCTTCAGAAAATTCGTCAATGAGGGAGAAATGGTCAAAGTCTGGACCCGGCTTTTTCTCGGGGATAACTGTCTCGCTCTTCTGAAACAGTATGAAAACCTGCTGCCCCTTGCGGCGGAAGGGGACGGCTTTCTTGTTACCCATGCTGAACCGCAGCGGGGCTTTTCGCGCATGGAGATTATAAACGCATACAGTGATGACGATGTTCTCTACGGGCTTACCTGGACTGACAATGGAGAGGCACAGCCCGGTTCGGTGGCGAATACCCTGGACAGCTTCTTCCCTGAAAGGACGGGCTCAATCTGTTTCGGCGGACACAGGCCGGTAAAAGGCTTTTTCGCCCTGAGAAACGAGGACCGGTATGTGCAGATAAACCATCCCGTAGCTCAACTTGTTGCAATAGTTCGACGGGGTGAGGATTTTTCCCCGGACGAGCAGATTGTGCGGCTTGATACTGATAACACGGTGCGGAGAGGATAAGAATGGCGAAGCAGCCGGATAAGATCGACAAATACAACGAGGTGTCCCTTATCGCCCGCGGCGGCATGGGGGCAGTATATAAAGCTGTTCATCCAACCCTGAATCGTCCGGTGATTCTGAAGAAACTGACCCTGCGGGGGCAGAGTTCCTTTGCTGAGCGCTTTAAGCGGGAAGCACGAATCCTGATGGATTTTCGCCATGACGACATTGTCACGGTTTTTGACCACTTCAAGCAGGGGAGCTCATACTACATAGTCATGGAATACGTGGAAGGCAGTTCCCTGGAAGAGCTGCTGCGGGAACACCGGTACCTGGATTCCCTTGTATGTGCCTACATTGTTTTCCATTCAGCAAGGGCCCTTGCGTATGCCCATGATCGCGGAGTTATTCATCGGGATATAAAGCCCGCGAATATACTGATTTCCCGGGAAGGTGCTATCAAGCTCGCTGATTTCGGAATAGCAGCTTCCGCCGATGACACCGATCTGGCCCTTACAAGTGATGGAATGACCCTGGGAACCCCATCGTATATGGCCCCTGAACAGTTCGAGAACTCCAGAAATGTTGATGCCAAGGCGGATATCTATGCCCTCGGTATAATGACCTACGAAATGAGCACGGGGAAACGCCCCTATGCCGGCGGTTTTACCCCTGATCTGATCCATGCAAAACAGAAGGGCAGGTATAAAAGGCCGACCAGTTTCGTCCCTGTCATAGCAAAACCGCTCTTGAAGATTATACGGGGAGCAATGCGAAGTTCCCGAAAACGCAGGTACCACAGCGTGGACCCGATAATACGGCAGGCACGCAAGGTCCTGGAGCCCTATGATCAGGATGAAGTCAAAAACCTCCTGGGTGCACTGGTGCGGGGAGAAAAGGATATTCCCGCACCAAAACCACGTAAACGGCGTTTACGAACTCTTCTGCGCTGGCTGGGAATCCTGGCTGCAGCGGGATTATTGCTGTGGGGTGTATATGCCAGTACCCTGTTTCAGCCCCTGGTGCTTGGCGCCACCCACGGCAGGCTGCGGATACATCTGGAGGTGCCCGGACTCGCAGGATACTATGCAGGTAATCCGGTAAAGGCGGAACTTTTTGCCGATGACGGAAAGGACATTCCCAGAATAAGCCTCCCTGCACTGATTCCCCTGGGTTTTGTATCGAAGGGTGAAACTCGAAGGTATACCACCCTGCCGCTTATGCTCAAATCCGGGATGTACAGGATAAAGGTACTCTATGCAGGTCAGGTTTACTGGAAATCCTTTTATCTGCCTCCGTACTCGGCGGATGTTCAGGGCGGAATATTTGCAGAGACAGTGGAGTCCATACAACTTCCGGAGATTGAATCCGGACCTGTGGAGATTTCCTTCAATGTCTATGATGCGGTGCGGGGGAAATCTCTCAACGATCAATCCCTGGCTTATGTCGTGACCGAAGACGGTGCTATTCCTCTGTACAGGTTTCCGGAGATTACTTCGGGGCGGGTATGGCGTTTCATTGTACGATCCAGGGGATACATCGAACAGGTATACTCCCTGTATCTGGACCCCAGGGAAAGTCACCTGACCATTAACGCCGCCCTTTTGCCCAGACCTGCATTCCTGCGCCTTGATTCAGATGTACCGGATGCAGAAATACGGATAAACGATTCACGGACTGTTGATGCCTATGCTGATGTACCGGATGGAACATATCTGATACATTCCGTGGCAATCGAACCTGCAGACGGACAAATCTTGTCCGTCGCCCCGGGACGGTATCGGATTTCCTTTGAACGTAAAGGAGAAAAGACTGTTTATGATATCAACCTTGTTTCCGATGAAACCGCCTCGATCCTTGGAAAAATGGATAACGGGACACTGAAAATTGTTCGTGAACCCCGAAGGAGATAGAACCATATGACCAGGACAATTAAGAAAATTCTCTATATCTTGCTGGGTTTTTCTGCAGGATGCCTTGTGTGGGTTGTAACAGAACCATTCATGGCCGTCAGCGGCGGAACCTTTTATCTGCGGCTCATTCTCCAGGGAGGATTGATTGGAGCCGTTTACGGCGGGGTTTTAGGAGCAGGAGAGGGTATTTCCGTTTCTCTTCGATCTAAGGCCCTCCTGGGCGCCTCTCTGGGCTTCGGAATAGGTCTTGTTGCCGGAGTTGCAGCCATTCTTGTCGCCCAGGGCATGCTGCTGATTCTTACAGGATCAGGAAGTGCTTCGATTGCCGATATTACGGAACGATACCTTCCCGTGGCGAGAATTCTGGGCTGGACTTTCATGGGCGCATTGCTCGGCACCGTGGAGGGGATACGGGCAAAATCCCTGCGACGGGCCCTTTTCGGGGTAATCGGAGGAACTCTGGGGGGGCTCATCGGCGGGCTTCTCTTCGAGGGCTTGAACGCTGTAAAGGTTTCAGCCTCACTGCTTCGCCTGCTGGGTTTCTGTTCCCTGGGTCTCTTTATCGGAGGGGGTTTCAGTCTTCTGGAATCCCTTGGACGCTTCGGAGTTCTGAAAGTCATGAATGGCCGCTACAAGGGAAAGGAGTTTATTCTTTCCAAAAAGAGCAGCAATATCGGTTCGGAAAACCGATGCGATATTTCCATCCCGGGAGACCCGGACATGCAGAAGTTCCATGCACGGGTATTCCGGAAAAACCGGGAAATGCATATCGAACGAAAAACCGACGCGTCTCCTCTTTTTGTCAATGATAAAAGCTGTGAGATTCAGCGTCTGAAATATGAAGATGTCCTTCGCGTCGGACACACGGTTATCCGGTTCTTACCGTGATGATCTGCATGGTGGAGTGAATATGAAACGACTGACAATTAGTATCTGTTTGTTGCTGTTTTTTTCGGTGCTGTGGGGTCAGTCCGTCGAGATTACCCAGATAGAAAACCGAAGCCTCCTTGTCGACGGTACCCTTGATATCTATTTTCTGCCAAGAAATGAAGAGGGTGAACCCCGGGTTCTTCCGGAGAATACGGAACCGGAACTCTTTGTGGTGGATGGTGAAAAACGGATTCCCCAGAGAATATTAAGCCTGGAGCAGGATGCTCCGCGGAGACAGGGAATCAGTTTTCTGCTGCTCATTGACAACTCAGGTTCCATGCACGATGAGTATCTCGGGAATATGCTGCGTTTTGAGACCGCCAGATTCGCAGTGGATCAGTTCCTGCAGGATATAGATAATCCTCTGGACAGAATCGGCCTGTCCGCATTCAATACCTTCTATACTCCCCTTATTCCCGTCAGTCAGGTCTCCGCACAGTTTGAAGCGGCCCTGAATTCAATTCAGAGACCATCGAGGGAAAACTCCTACACTGAACTCTATCGCAGCATACAGCAGGCTGCACTGGATCTGGCTGATTCCCGGGGACGGCGGGCCATCATCGTCCTTTCGGATGGAGAAAACTTTCCCTATACCCTGTCCGGGAACCCCCATCCTCTTTACGGAGAAAAGGAGTTTGATCATCAGGATGCCCTCAAGACTCTGGTGGACGAAGGCATTAGTCTTTACGCTGTTCATATCGGAGAGACGAAGGACAAACCCCTTGACGATATTGCAAGAGAAAGCGGGGGGAGAAGTTTTACCGCGGATGACAGAGGAAATCTCATGAATGTGTATCTGACGATTCGTGATGAGATACAGCAGGAGTACAGACTGCGTTTTCGACCGCCCTACAGGGGATCCGATGTACATACGGTGGAACTGGAAATAGAAGACCAGACCTCTGTGGCCGACTACTACGTACCCCATTTCCTGGGTAAATATGCGTCTCCCCTGGGCTGGCTGGTTCTTATACCCCTGCTTATTGCAGCGGGGCTGATAGTCCTCGCTTTTCTGTATGTCTGGGAAAAACCGGCAACAGAGGCGGAAATCAATCTTCTTGCAGCCGGGAAGAATTTCTCCCCCAGAACCCGGGTGAATCTTACAAAAGAAGTAACAGTAATTGGAGCGGGGCGAAACGCAGATATGACCATAGCAGGAAATCCTGCCATGCGTGAGTCCCATGCGACTATTGTGTTCGACAGAAATTCCGGCAACTATACGGTCAGTGCGGATGCGGAGTTCCGGGTAAACAACCGTTTAAAAAAGAGTCACACCCTGAAGAGCGGAGACGTTCTCGACTTTGACGGTACCACGGTGGTTTTTGACAGACCCCCAAAACATAAAAAAACCTGAGAACAATTGTTCTCAGGTTTTCCCTCTCCCGGACAGACTCGAGTACTTGCGGTGTTTCTGACGAAACACCTGTCGTACCGGCGTGTTGTGCGGCAGCAAAACACTCGATAGGTTCGAGTCAGTTCTGAAAAATGAAAAAGGCTATCTGAAGTAATTCAGATAGCCTTACGCTCCCCCGGACAGACTCGAACTGCCGACCTAGTGGTTAACAGCCACCCGCTCTACCGACTGAGCTACAGGGGAATGTCCCAAGTGACGATGGGAAATATACATGAGGGGCAGATTACTGTCAATACTATCGGTGAAAAAAATTGACCCGGTAGTGAAGTTCGTAACCGCAGGTATCGCAGCAGTATTCATCATCATTCAGTATGCGGACCCTGTAGCCATTGCGCTGAATCAGGGTCCTCCCGCAGTGGGGGCAGAGGGTATCGGCGGCAGCACCAGTATTTCCCTGGTATACGTAGGTCAGGATCTCTCCGGCCCGTTTTGTTATACTGTCCATGGATTTCATGGCAGTTTCCGGAATTTGTGACTTGTAGTTCGGATAATACCGGCTTATGTGCAGGGGAATATTCCTGTCTATTCCTGCTATGAAACCAAGCAGGTTTTCGATTTCTTCAGGAGCATCATTTTTCCCGGGGACAATCAGAGTCGTAAGCTCCACATGACAGCGTTCTGAGGCTGTGGCAATGGATGATTTGACGGCATCGAGGTTCCCTCCGAGTTCATTTTTATAGTAATCGTGATTAAAGCTCTTGAGGTCGATATTCGCCGCGTCCATCGCCGAAAAAAGCTCTTCAGCGGCCCCTGTATTGACCATGCCGTTGGTTACAATAACGTTGGCAATTCCCGCTTTTCTGGCCAGGTCTGCGCAGTCCAGGCAGAATTCAATATGCACGAGGGGCTCGGAATAGGTATAGCTGATGCTGGGGCAGCCAGCTTCACGGGCTTTTTTCACGACTTGACTGGGGCTCATATGAACGGAATTTTCCCGTACCCGCTGGGAAATCTCGTAATTCTGGCAAAAGGGACAGCGCATGTTACAGCCCCAGAACCCGATGGAAAAGCTTCTTGTCCCGGGCAGAAAATGAAAGATCGGTTTTTTTTCTATCGGATCAATACCGCCGGAGGATATTGCTCCGTAGAAGGGCAGATAGAGTTCTCCCCCACGGTTCTCCCGTACTGCACACAAGCCTCTTTTCCCTGGAGCAATTTTACAGCTGTGAGGGCAGAGAGTGCATTCCAGTATGGTATTTTGCGATACCGTGTAGGCCACGGGATGTGTCCTTCCTTTTATTCTCTGTCCGTAAGAACCTGATGCAGAAGTTCAGAGTCGTGGTAATACTTGATGGTATCGCCCACTTCGAAGGGTTCGTATTTTACTCCCATGCTTCCGCGGCGTATCCAAAGCCTGGCCATAAAAAGGTTGGACCCCGAATCGGTAACGATACTGGGCATGTTTTCAGCATGCCGGATATCCTTGACTCTGAATTCATAAAAGGTCGTATTGCTGCTGAAGGGTTTTATGATCAACAGCAGCTTATCCGGGTCGTAGGGGTGTTTCTTGGGAGCTCCCTCGAAGGCTATACAATCCTGGGTAAAGTCCTCTTCCGACTCGTATCTGGTAATATCAAAAAGAGGGGCAGTGGATAGATATTTTCGAATGCTCATCTCAGCATATCCTCCGCTATACAGTATAGACCGATACGGTGAATTACGCAAAAGCTTATCTGGAATGGGTGGAAAGGGCCCTCTCCGCGGCGCCGGATATGTAATCGTCCAGTATTGCCCTGTCGTGGTCACTCATCCCCATATCCAGGGTCAGGATCTTGTTGTTTCTGACAATACGGGAAGGAAAGGTGAGGATTTTATCGTCCAGCTGAAGGGAACAGTCGGAAATAACGGTATTTTCTGAAATGGTTATGGTCTTATCCGGAGAGTCAGGATAAAAACGAACGCTGTGAATACTGATATCGATAATTGCGCCGGTAATAATCGAGAAGTTGTCGGGATGGCTGAACATAAAGGAGATTTCGTCATACGCTTTCGGTGTGTAGCGTCGGTACTTTCGATCTTCGCTGAAGAGCGCGTATCTCTGGATAATCTCTTCGATGGATGATCGTATTACATGGTCTTCCTGAAGATAGGGAACCAGTCCGTTTACCTCGAGAAGCTGAGATTTGGCAGCTTCGTCTTCAGTGAAGAGATCACCTGTGAAGAGTACGCATATACCCTGATCCTTCTTTTTCATTGTCCGGTAGTATCTTACAAAGGGCTTCCAGTGCCTGGGAAAGTCCTGGGTATGAAAGATAACCAGGTCCGGCTGGATTTCCTCCAGGTTATCCATGGCTTTAACGGGATTTCTGTACTGAACAATGTCTCCCCCCCTGGAAGAAAACTGTTCCTGCAGAGGTTCCTTGAAGTTCGGATCACGGGCTACCAGTAAAACAATCATTCGCTTCCCAGATTGCGGACATCGTAGGATACGATCATCCAGACGCTGTCTCGTCGGTTCAGATAATAGGTAAATTCTTTTACCTCTATAAAATCGGGATTCTGAAATTTCTCGCGTACCCTCACCGTTCCCTGGGTGGGGGTATACCTGGTTTCAAGAATCTCGAAAGAAATCGGAATCAGGAGGATCTCATCCCGGGTTTCCCGGGACTGAAGTGCTTCCCTGAAGTTTTGTACCATTGAAAGACGTTCCGCTTCTGAAGACCGGTCATAGCGGCGTCGAATTTCCGGTGTTTCAAGCATGAGAGATTCCACGTTCAGATAGAGGAAAAACTTGTTCCATTCCTCCATCTGTCGGGCCCTGATAAAGTATTCAACAACCTCGTCGGGAGGCAGAGCTTCCCTTCGCAGTATTTCTCCGGTTTCGGCGTCTATTCGCGATTCTATCCCCTGGGGGCCTTCTGAAGGGCGGACAGTGAAGGAGATAAGGTTTGACCGTAAAACATCTCCCGCTGATCTGAGCTCAGGGTAATAGAAAACCTGGGCGACATAGGCTCCGGGTTTTTCTATGGCAATATAATCCTTCAGAGGCTCCACAAAGGAGAAGCGTTCCCCCGGTTCTATATCAATGTCCCGGTAGTAGATGTGTTGATTCCTTTGGCGGGCCATGATAAATTGCTCTGAATGCTTGACCGGTTCATTGGTAAGAGTCGTAACGTTGAAGTCGACATTGAACCTGCGGTCATGGGCGGATTTGAAACGATACGTTTCATTTGTATTGTTGGAAATCTCGATCAGTATCTGGATCTCGCTTTCCGGATAATAAATCCGCTTATCATACAGGCGTATTGTTACATCGACACCGTTGTTATCGAGTGCTACGAGAGAGAATGGCATATAAACCGCAGCGAGAAATATAATGCAAATGAAAAATTTCTTCATAATCATAACACCACTGGTTACATTGTCGGAATATTAACATGGTAACATTATTCTTAGAAAGTACCCTGGAGAAATTAAAATCTTCCCGCCCTTACGCGGAGTTCATGCGACACAGCGGACGGGAAGAGTATCCCATCAGGACCTACGGACCCAGGGGTTCCTTTCTCGCCGTGGTTCTTGCTGCTCTGATGCGCCAGAAAAAGAGGGCAATTCTGTGCGTTGTGCCCTCGGAAAAGGAGGCGGAAAACCTTCTGAGGGACTGCATCTCCTTTGGTGTCCCGGCAGTCCATTTTCCCTGGTGGCAGTCAGCGCCATACAGCGAACAGCCCACCCATTCAAATGTCGCCGCCCGGCGTATTTCGATACTGAAAAACCTTCTGACGGGAGAAAAAGGGGTTATCTGTGTCTCCCTTCGGGGATACATAGGCTTTCTTCCTCCCAGGAAACTCCTGGAAGAGAACCTGATTCCCCTGAAAAAAGGTGAGAGTTTCGATCCCCAGAAAATCGAGCAGACCCTGGAGCACTGGGGGTATCTGCGGGTGCCCAGGGTTTCGTCTCCCGGCGAGTTCGCTCTGAGGGGGGAGGTTCTTGATGTCGGGATACCCGGAGGAGACGGTGAAGCCCTGAGGGTCGTATTCGAATTCGACGAAATCGAGGAGATACGGACCTTCGATGCCCTTACCCAGAGTTCTTATGGCAGCCTCGAGGAGTATTCCCTCTTTCCCGCCACCGAATTCCTGTGGGAAGAGGATGCCATGGATCGTGTTGAAGAATTCATGCGTTCCAGGCGATACCCGGGAAAGGGCGATGAGGAGTTTCTCGAGCACCTGCGGGTAAGCCGCAGCTGCGCCTTTGATGAGATATTTTTTCCCCTGGGATTTGAAAAACCCGCGACCCTTGCGGACTACATGCCGGCGGACGGGCTCTCCCTGTTCATCTCAGACAAGCGACTGGAGAACGCGGCGGAAGGGGTAAACAAGGAGTTTGACGAGCTGTATCGAAGGACCGTGCGGGAAAAGAAACTCTCCTTCCCTCCGCCGGATAGAATTCTGGCTTCCTATCCGGATCTGGTGGAAGGCTGCCGCAGGAAAATCATGTTCCAGTCCCTCAAGGATCAGGAAGCGGATTTAACGGTGCCCGAGATTGTCTGTCAGGATCCCAGGTCCTTCTTCGGAAATATCCAGTATCTTAAGGAGGAACTCGAACAGTACGCAAAATCCGGATACCAGGTCTACATCTGTGCCGAGACAGAGACCCAGTCGGAGAGGATCTCGCAGCTGTTAAAGGACTACGAAGTTCATCTTTTTTCCGCCCACCTGAGCCAGGGCTTCGTGCTTCCCGAGGCAAAAATAATCCTGATCCAGGAAAACGAAATCTTCGGCCGCCGCAAAAGAGTCCCGTCTTCGGTCAAGAAAGCCCGCAGCAGGGCTATCGATACCTTTGTCGAGTTGTCCCCGGGGGACTTTGTTGTTCATGTAAACTACGGAATAGGACGTTTTAAAGGTATTGAGCGAATCCGGGCTGCCGGAACTGAACGGGACTACATTCAGCTTGAGTATGCCGGAGACGAGACGGTCTTTATTCCCATTGAACAGGTCAACCTCGTTCAGCGCTATATCGGACAGGAGGGACGTCCTCCGGCCCTTGATTCCCTGGGAGGAAAATCCTGGGAGAAGCGAAAGAACCGGGTCAGGCAGTCCGTCGAAGATTTGGCGGACATGCTCATCGATCTGTATGCCAAACGCCAGAACGCCCAGGGCTTCTCCTACGGAGAGGATACGGACTGGCAGGTGGAATTCGAGGCCGCCTTTCCCTACGAAGAGACCACGGACCAGCTGAGCTGTATTGCCGACGTCAAGGAGGACATGGAGAGCACCCGTCCCATGGACCGGCTGATCTGCGGTGATGTGGGCTATGGTAAGACCGAGGTAGCCATGCGGGCCGCCTTCAAGGCCGTTATGGCGGGAAAACAGGTGGCGATTCTGGCCCCCACCACGATTCTGACGGAACAGCACTACGAATCCTTCTGTGAACGCTTTGATAAATACCCGGTTACGATTCGCATGATTTCCCGTTTTGTCCACGGAAAGGAGCAGAAGCAGACCCTCAAACAGCTGTCCGAAGGGGAGGTGGATATCCTGATCGGTACTCACCGGATTCTGCAGAAGGATGTGGTATTCAAGAATCTGGGACTCATAATCGTAGACGAGGAGCAGCGTTTCGGAGTCAAGGATAAGGAGCGTCTCAAACAGCTGAAGCACACAGTGGACGCTCTGGCTCTCTCTGCGACCCCGATCCCCCGCACCCTGCACATGAGTCTCCTGAAGATACGGGACATGTCTCTGCTGACCACGCCCCCCCATAACAGACAGTCCGTGGATACCTATATCCGTGAGTTCGACGAGGAGATGGTCGCCGCCGCCATCCGCAGAGAACTTGAACGGGGCGGACAGGTCTTCTACCTGCATAACCGGGTGGAAACCCTTCGGGAGACCCGCATGTTCCTGGAACGCCTGGTGCCGGAGGCCCTGGTGGAGACGGCCCACGGGCAGATGAGTTCCGCAGAACTGGAAGAGGTAATGCATCGATTTATTCACGGCGCTTTTCAGGTTCTGGTTGCCACCACCATAATTGAAAACGGCATCGACATCTCGAATGTCAATACAATCATAATCGACCGGGCGGATGTATACGGCATATCACAGCTGTATCAGCTTCGGGGGCGTGTCGGCCGTTCGGAACGCAAAGCCTATGCATATCTGCTCTATCCCGCCGACAAGGCCTTGAGCGAAATCGCCATGAAGCGCCTTCAGATCCTTTCGGACTACTCCGATCTCGGGGCGGGCTTCAAGATAGCCATGAAGGACATGGAGGTCAGGGGAGCGGGTAACCTGCTGGGACGGCAGCAGAGCGGCGAGATTGCCTCGGTGGGTTTCGATATGTATCTGCGGCTTCTTGACGAGGCTGTGGCCGAACGAAGCGAAAAAGGTGAAGAGACCAGGGAAGAAATCTTCCTCGAACTAGACTATTCCGGCTACATCCCGGACAGCTATATTTCGGAACCTGTGGAAAAGATGGAGGTTTACAAAAAGATTGCTGCCATCGACTCGGATGAGGAACTGGAGAAGGTCCACGCTGAGCTTCACGACCGCTTTGGCCCTCTGCCCGAGGCTGCGGCCAGCCTGCTCTCCCTGGCGGAAGTCCGGATCGTCTGCCGGAAACTCAGGGTCCGTTCCTTACGGGAACGGGGAGGAAAGGTAAGGGTCGAGTTTGGGAAGGTATCCCTGATTTCCGTGGATAAGGTCCTGAGCCTGATGCAGACCTCCGGGGGCAAGATTAAGCCGGACCCGAAGAATCCGAACGTTCTTCTGCTGGAGACCGGATCAATAGGTCTCAAGGAAAAATCGGAATTTATTCGGGAACGGCTCTCGGCTCTTTTATAAAGTGGGTGTACAATAAAAACAGAGCCAAAGGAAGGATGCCATGGAACGAAAGGCCATCGATCTTATATGCAGCGTAGCCGAATTGACCTCCCTTTTCGAGCGGCAAAAGAGTATCGAAGAGTTTCTTGACCATACGGTAAAGCTGATTGCCCAGCACATGGGAACGGATCTCTGCTCCATCTTCATTGTGGACACACAGAGCGGACTTCTTGTTCTGCGGGCGAGTACAGGCCTGAACCCGGAGGCCATCGGAAGTCTGACCCTTGAACCGGGAGAGGGTATTACCGGAACTGCTCTTAAGGAGCTGAGACCTATTATTGTTCCCCGGGCCAAGGAGTCTCCCCATTTCAAGGCCGTCCCGGACCTGCATGAGGAAGAGTACGAGGCCTTTCTGGCGGTTCCCATAATTCGCGGTTTGCGGAGAGTCGGTGTTATTGTCTGTCAGCAGAAGAAAATCAACTATTTCTCCAGCTGGGATGTTCGTGCTTTGACAGCAATCGCAGCCCAGATGGCTGCCATGATAGAAAATGCCCTGCTCCTGATGGAACTGCATCGGGGAAAGGAACGGACTGATCAGGAGCCCAAAGCTCAGGAACTGCCGAGATACCTTAATGGCCTCCAGACGAGTCCGGGAATAGCCATCGGAAGAAGCTTTTCCCTGGGACGTTCAGGAGCGGATTCTCTCCACTCTCCCGATCCCTCCGAAGAGTATCGGGGAACCCTTGATGATTTCAGGCGGGCCGTGGAAGAGACAAAAGGACAGATAAAAAGCCTTCAGAAACAGCTCAAGGAACATTTCGCCGATGTGGGGTCCCTCATTTTTCATGCCCATCTTCTGATGTTGATGGACAAGACCTTTACCGGCGAAATGGAGCAGAGAATACAGCAGGGGGAAACACCTGCCGCTGCGGTAAGGGATGTGGTGAACAACTATATCCGTATCTTTTCTGAAGCCGAAGCCGCGTCTGTCCGGGAAAAGGCCCAGGATCTGAAGGATCTCGGGCACCGGGTTCTTATTAACCTTTCCAGAAAGAACGGAAAAATAGAGGATTACCGGGATACCATTATTCTTACCGAAGAGTTGTATCCCTCGGAGCTCATAAAGTTTGCTGCCCAGGGGGCTGCGGGTATTATTCTGCACAAGGCGAGCATCACCTCCCATCTGAAAATCCTGGCTCTCTCGGTAAAGATTCCCATTGTCAGCATCGAAGACAAACAGCTGTTCAACCTGAATGACGGCGTCCCCCTTGTGCTGGACGGTTTTCATGGAAATGTGTTTGTTGATCCCGATCCGGAAACCCGGGAACGCTTTATCCGGCTTGCCCGGGAACACGCGGAAATTGATTCCTCCACAAAGATCGATCCCCTGATTCCATTGAGCGACGGCAGTTCTCTTTCTCTTCTTGCCAATATCGGACTTCTCGGAGACCTTCGGGTCGCCAGGGGGTACGGACTGCGGGGTATCGGACTCTACCGCAGCGAATTTCCCTTCCTGATACGGAATGACTTTCCCTCGGAAGAGGAACAGTACCGTATATACCGACGTATTTTTGAGGCCTTCGAAGGCGGACCGGTATACATGCGTGTTCTCGACATGGGCGGCGACAAGCAGCTCGGTTTTTTAGCCGGCGATTCTGAGCCAAACCCCTTTCTGGGACTCAGGGCCATACGCTTTACCCTGAAGAACCCGGAAATCCTTTCAACTCAGCTGCGGGCGATGCTCCGGGCAGGGCTCGAGGGTGATCTGAATATCATAGTCCCCTTCATATCCGGAATCGAGGAGATCCGGCAAATGCGCAGCATAATGGAGCGAGCCTCTCTGGAGCTTAGTGAGCAGGGTATAGAGCATAACGAAAAACCGAAACTGGGTATAATGGTCGAGCTTCCTTCCGTCGGATACCTTCTTGAAGAGCTTTCCGACGAAGTCGATTTCATGAGCATCGGAACAAATGATCTTGTGCAGTATCTTCTGGCTGTGGATCGCACCAATACCAACGTTTCCCACTATTACCAACCACTTCATCCTGCGGTTCTTCGTTTTATCGCCCGGGTGGCGGAAGTCTGCAGTTCAAAAAAGATACCCCTTTCGGTTTGCGGGGATTCCGCCGCCGACAGGAATATGGCACGCTTCCTGATGGGACTCGGTATTCGCATCTTCAGCATCGCTCCGGGTTCTGTTTCCGGTATTCATGAATGGATAAAAAACAACAATAATGTTGAAGACCACAAGGAGTTCAGCCGCAACCTGCTCCGACTGGGAAGCACCAGGGAAATTCGGGAGTATATTGATTCGCAAAACCATGAAGCAGACAGATAACACAGAAGGACACAGAAAACTGCGCAGTTACGTTTTACGGGCTGCGCGGATGAGCAATTTGCAGCGCCGTTCGTACAATGACCTGTTGCCCCGCTACTCCGTTCCGTACAGGGAGTCCGGGATATCCCTGAAGGAGATATTTCCCGCCGCTTCGAAGTATATCCTGGAAATAGGTTTCGGGATGGGGGAGGCGACAGTCCGTCTTGCCGGAGAGAATCCTGATTTTGGATATCTCGGTATCGAGGTACATAAACCGGGGGTAGGGAAGGTATTGAGTGAAATCGAGCGCCTGTCCCTGGATAACCTCAGGATTATAAATCACGATGCGGTTGAGGTTCTCGAAAGCATGATTCCCGATAAGAGTATTGACGGCGTCCATATCTTTTTTCCCGACCCCTGGCCCAAGAAGAAGCACCATAAACGCAGACTGATTCAGGGACCCTTTGTAGACTTAATCGTTCCCAGGCTTATTCCCGGAGGCTACCTCTATATCTGCACCGACTGGGAGGAATATGCCGAACAAATCCTCTCCGTGTGCAGTCAGGCTGAAGGGCTGCAGAACGCATACGAAGGTTTTGCGGAACCTCAGCCGTGGAGGCCCCGCACAAAGTTTGAATCCAGGGGACTGGATAAATCCCATCGTATTCGGGAAGTGTATTTTACAAAAACCACTTGAAATTTCTCTATATTTATACGATTATGACGTATCTTTATGCATTTCTGGGATTTCCGGAGGAGTAATGAAACAGGACTGGCTGGAAAAGTTTGCGGGCAAGGCACAGGCTAATACCAAGATACCCCTCGATTTTTATGAAAAGTTCAACGTAAAACGGGGACTTCGTAACGCTGACGGAACTGGTGTTCTGGTCGGCTTGACGGAGATAGGCGATGTTCATGGTTATATCATGGACGAAGGCGATAAAATCCCGGTGGAAGGACGTCTCAGATACCGCGGAATCGATGTTGTCGATCTTGTCCGGGGTTTCCAGAACGAAAAACGCTTTGGTTTTGAGGAAACGGCGTTTCTGCTGATTTTCGGTTCATTACCCAACAAAAGCGAACTCGAATCCTTCGGAAAGCTGATTAACGAATCGAGCTTCCTGCCGGTAAATTTTACCGAGGATAACATCCTTAAAGCACCGAGCCAGGACATAATGAACAAGATGGCCAGAAGTGTGCTTGTAGCCTACAGCTACGACGCAGCGGCAGAGGACTACTCTGTTGCCAATACCTTACGTCAGTGTATTACCCTTATCGCCCAGCTTCCGATTTTTGCTGCCTACGGCTACCAGGCCCGGCGGCACAATTTCTACAACGAGAGTCTGTATATCCATAATCCGAATCCGGAACTATCCACAGCGGAAAACATGCTCCAGATGATCCGGCCGGACCAGACTTACAGTCAACTGGAAGCTGACTTGCTTGACCTGAGTCTTGTTCTTCACGCCGAACACGGTGGAGGTAACAACTCAGCATTTACCGTACATGTGGTCTCCTCCGCCGAAACAGACACCTATTCCACCATGGCTGCAGCAATCGGTTCCCTGAAAGGTGCAAAGCACGGCGGCGCCAATATCAAGGTCATGGGAATGATGGAGGACATCAAGGCGAATGTAAAGGATTGGAGCAGTGAGACTGAAGTCGGCAATTATCTGAAAAAGATCCTCAACCGCGAGGCCTATGATAAATCCGGCCTGATTTACGGTATAGGCCATGCGGTCTACACCCTCTCGGATCCCAGGGCCGTGCTGCTTCGTGAGCGGGCTGAATTGCTTGCCCGGGAAAAAAACCACGAAGAGGAATTCAATCTGTACTCGATGATTGAAAAACTCGCGCCCAGGGTTTTTCAGGAGGTAAAAAACTCCGACAAGGTCGTTTCCCCCAACGTGGATTTTTTCTCAGGCTTTGTTTACAGCATGCTCAACATTCCCTTTGAGCTGTATACCCCTCTCTTTGCTATCTCCAGGATAGCCGGCTGGAGCGCTCACCGAATGGAGGAGCTGATCAGTGGCGGCAGAATAATTCGCCCCGCCTACAAGAGCATAGTGAGGCCAAGGAATTATATTCCCCTGGACGCGAGAGAGAACGACTGATAGAACAAAAAAAACAGATTCAATTTTTGTTTAAAATACAACGGGCTGTCCGAGATTGAGGGTTCACCTCACATTCTCAGACAGCCCCTTTTTTGTAAAAAGGATTCCAATTGTTATCCGGCGGAAAGACCCTATTCCTCTGCAGCTTTGAGGCTCTGGGCTTCCTGGATTACCAGGTCAGCTACCCGTCCTGAAATCGGACTGTAATGGTCGAATTCCATTTCGAAGGAGCCGGTACCGGAAGTCATGGATTTCAGATCAATGGCGTAGCGCAGCATTTCAGCCTGGGGAACCTCCGCATCAACCTCGTTGATGCCTCCTCCCAGGGACTCCTGTCCCAGGACCCTTCCCCGGCGGGAAGACAGATCGGAAAGTATATCCCCCAGGTACTGTTCGTCCACGAACACCCGCAGTTTCATGACCGGCTCCAGCAGTACCACCCCGGCTTTTTCCAGGGAACTCTTGAGGGCGCCCTTGGCTGCAAGTTTGAAGGCCATTTCAGATGAATCTACGGGGTGTTCCTTGCCGTCGATAATGTGGGCTTCGATGTCCACAAGAGGATATCCTGCCAGGTAACCTTCTTCCATGCCTTCGAGAATACCCTTTTCTATACCGGGCATATATCCTTTGGAGATTGAACCACCCTTGATATCGTTATAGAACTCCATGTACTTGCCCCGTTCGATGGGACCGATATCCATGACAACCCGGCCGTACTGCCCGTGACCGCCGGACTGCTTCTTGTGAGTGTATTCGGCGCCGGCCTTCCTGGTAATGGTTTCCCGATATGCGACTCTGGGAACCTTGGTCTCGATTTCGATTTTCTGCTTCTCTTTAATCTTATCGAGAATCATGTTGATATGGAGCTCGCCCATCCCTGAGATAACCGTCTCATGGGTTTCTTTATCGTAGGTAACCTGAAAGGTCAGGTCTTCTTCCGCCGCCCGGTGCAGAGAAGCGTTCAGTTTGTCTTCCTCTTTCTTGCTTGCCGCGCTTATGGCAAGCGAGAAGACCGGCTGCGGCAGGTGCAGTCTATCGAATTTACAGAAGGTGTCGGGCGTACAGAAGCTTGTATTGGTCTGAAAACCCTCGACCTTTGTAACGACACCCAGGTCTCCGGCTCTGAGCTCCTTGGTTTCTACAAGTTTCTTTCCGACGGTTTTGTAGAGCTTGGAAATACGCTCTTTTTTTCCTGTGTCGCAGTTCAGGATTTCACTGTCCGCAACAAGAATTCCGCCGATTACCTTGATGAAGGAGAGCTTTCCGGAGAACTGATCGATGGAAGTCCGGAACACCATGCCGGCCAGGGGACCCTGATCGGAGATGTCAACCTTGATCTCATTCTTATCCTTGTCCTGAGCCAGTTCGGGGATGCCGGAAGGAGACGGGGTTATATTACTGATAAAATTCAGCAGTGAAACGACACCGTTATTATTCAGGGCAGAACCGCACAGGGTCGGGACGATCTTGTTCTCCCGCAGGCCTTCGATAAGACCCTTTCGAATTTCGTCGGGACTTAGGGTCCCTTCCTCGAAGTACTTTTCCATCAGCGAGTCTTCGCCTTCTGCCGCACTTTCGATGAGGGTAAGGCGATATTCTTCAACCATTTCGTTGTACTGTTCGGGGATGTCGACGGGCTGGTCTTTTTCCGCACCGTCGTGCATCATATACGCCTTGTTTTCAATCAGGTTGATAATGCCCTTGTATTCGCCGCCGTCCATCATGGGAATGGTGACCGGGACAAAGGTCATCTTGAACTTTTCCTTCAAATCGTTAAAGACATGTTCAAAATCAGCTCTATCACGGTCCAGACGGTTTATAAAGCAAAAACGAGGTTTGTTGCGCTGGTCAAGGCGCCGCCAGAGTTTGATTGTCTCGATCTGGACTCCGTCACGGCCGTCTACCACCATCAAAGCGCTCTCGGCGCAGCGAAATGCGGCAACTACCTCTCCAATAAAATCTGAGGAACCGGGAGTATCGAGCAGATTGACCTGGTGATCGTTCCAGGTACAGCTGGAAAGGGTGGTGTGAATCGATATTCCCCGGGCAACCTCCTCTTCGGTGTAGTCGCTTACAGTTTTTCCCGATTCAACGGGTTCTGCCCGATCGATAACCCCCGAGTTGAACAGCAATTGTTCTAACAAGGTGGTTTTACCAGTGCTTCCGTGGCCGACCAGGGCGATGTTGCGGATATCAGCAGTGGAAAAACTCATTCTGTCTCCTCGCAATGTTGAGATATAAATATGCGAGTAATAGAATAGCCCCAGCCATGGGAGATGTCAACAAAAAGCTGGGGCCCGGAAGTGCCGGGGACTTCTTTTAACCGAGTCCGCCGCTTTTCTGCTGAAAATGAGAGAACTCCATGGCAAAGGTTCCGCGTCCCTGGGTAATGCTCCTGAGGGCTGTGGAGTAACCGAACATGTTAGCCAGGGGAACCTGTGCCCGCACATGCTCAATGGCGCTCCGGGATTCCAGACTGTTGATGATCCCCCCACGGGTGGTGAGGTGGTTGATGACTTCTCCGACAAAATCCTTGGGGCACATAACGTCCACCGTCATGACCGGTTCAAGGAGTACCGGAGATGCGGCACGGCAGGCGTTATCGAAACCCATTGCACCGGCGGCTTCGTATGCCAGGGCGGAGGCCCGCATTTCGTCATATTTGACTCCCACTAAACTGGCCTTCACATCGTAGCAGGGGTAACCGTACATGATTCCCGATGTGAAGGAGTTGACCACGCCCCGTTCCACAGCTTCAAGAAGTTCCTTCGGAAGATCAGATTTGCCGATTTCCGAATGAAAGGAGTTCCCTGAGCCGCGTTCGGCGGGTTCGACCTTCAGGGTGATGGAGGCAAAGTTTTCCTTGCCCGCCAGAATCTTCTGGTAGACCTCTGTATGCTCCCTGACCGCCGATACGGATTCCCGGTAGGTCACCTGGGGGTTTCCGATACGGGCGTCGACGTTGAAGTCCTCGGTTATGCGGGTTACCAGTACATCCAGGTGAAGTTCCCCCATACCTGAAATTATAAGCTGACCGGTTTCGTTATCCTCTTTCACCAGAAAGGTCGGATCCTCTTTCTGCAGAAGTTCCAGGATTTCCCTCAGTTTTTTTGCTTCGGAAATACTCTTGGGCTCAATGGCCACATCTATGACCGGCATGGGGAACTGCATCTGTTCCAGAAGAACCTGATGCCCTTCAGAACCCAGAGTGTCTCCGGTCTGAGAGAACTTGCAGCCGATGACAACGGCGATATCTCCCGCGGAAACCTCATCCAGAGCTTCGCTGCGGTTGGAGTGCATTCGCAGCAGACGGTTGACCCGTTCCTTCTTCTTTTTGTTGATATTATACACCGCAGAGCCCTTCTTGATGCTTCCGGAGTACATGCGGATGAAGGTAAGGCTCCCGGCTTCGCGGTCTGTCTGAATCTTGAATACCAGTCCCAGAGGCGGACCCTTGGGGTCGCAGGGGATCTGAACCTGTTCTTCGTTCTTTACTGCAATCCCCGTGGGAGGTACCACCTCGTAAGGTGCAGGCAGAAGATTGAGAACGGCATCCAGAAGGGGCTGGACCCCGATATTCTTGTAGGAGGCCCCGCAGAAAACAGGCACCAGGGCCTGGCTTATTGTTGCCTTTCGCAGGGTGGAGAGAATCAGTTCGTCGGGTACCTGAGCTCCTTCAAGGTACAGATCCGTTATCTCCTCGCTGTGGGCGGACAGAACGTCAATCAGCTGCTCCCGGTAACTTTCCGCCTGTTCCCGGAGTTCTTCCCGGATGGGGCTGAACTCCATCTCCCGGCCCTGGGTCTCCTGGTCCCAGTGAATCTCCCGCATCTCGATCAGGTCTATGACCCCGCTGAAGGCGGATTCGGCGCCGATTGGAAGCTGCAGGGGCAGGGGATCAGCCTTCAGCTTCTTTTTCATCTCCTCGATAACCGAATAGAAATCCGCGCCGATGCGGTCCATCTTGTTGACGTAGGCTATGCGGGGAACATGATAATGGTCCGCCTGGTGCCAGACGGTTTCGGACTGGGGTTCCACCCCGCCGACGGCGCAGAATATACCCACCGCTCCATCCAGAACCCGCAGGGAACGTTCCACCTCGGCGGTAAAGTCGACATGGCCGGGGGTGTCGATAATATTGATCTGGGTCTCTTTCCAGAAACAGCTTGTGGCAGCGGACGTAATGGTAATCCCGCGGTTCTGCTCCTGGGTCATCCAGTCCATGGTGGCTTCGCCGTCGTCGACCTCGCCGATGCGGTGACTCTTTCCTGTATAGTACAGGATTCGCTCCGTGGTAGTCGTTTTTCCCGCATCAATATGGGCGATTATTCCTATGTTGCGCATGTTCTGCATAGTATGTATGTTTCTCCCGGTCTGCAAATTACTTCGAATAAAGAGATACTAACATAATGGTCTTATGTCGGAAAAGAGTCCGTCCCAGGATAAAAAAAACACCCCGCAGGGTGTTTAAAAATTATGGGCGATGACGGACTTGAACCGCCGACATCCTGCTTGTAAGGCAGGCGCTCTCCCAACTGAGCTAATCGCCCGAAAGACAAAAGGAAACTACCATGGAGGGCCGGAAAGTGTCAATAAGATTTTGCCGGCAAATGTGAATATTTTACCATCGCCGGACTATGATCCGGATCCGAACTCTCGTTCCAGCTGATCAGAAAACCAGCCCTGCATGGCCTTTATCCGGTTGTAAAAGGAATCCTTCTTGGACTTCTCGATGCCGAAGAGGGAGGCGGAGTCCACGCTTGATGCCCCGTAGAAGACAAGATTGTCCTCTTCAGGGATTATCAGCAGGTCCATACGGAAATTCTCAGGCCTCACTAGGGGCAGTATAAAATACCACATGGTGGAGAGATTTCTGATCTGCATGAGAAAGCGGCCTTCCCGGTACAGGCAGCGGTTACGCACATAATTCCTGCCGAAGGTCAGGTCCTCCTGAAAGAGTATGTCCTCCTGCAGTTCAGGGATGGAATTGAACTGCCGATCGGGAAGGGCCTTCTTCGATCCCTCTTCCTCTACCCGGAAGACTTCGGTAAAGAGGGTCCTCATGCGTTCCCGGCTGGCGGAGTAGTATTCGATGCCGCTTAAGGATGATACACGGTTCAGTATATTGAAAATAGCGAGATCCCGCTCCTCTTTTTCCATTTCTGCAAGTGCAGGAGGAAGCTCCATTCTGAACAGGGCTTCAACCCCTATGGTGGAGTCCTGTCCCGAGAGGTCGTCAACAATCTCTTCACTCAAGGGGCCGAAGGGGAGGTACTGCAGATCCAGATCACCGTAGAAGTAACGTACCAGTTCACCTTCCTGCTGAAGATCTTCGGCCAGGTTCATGGGAAGTCCGGAGTCCGAAAAAAGTCCGTAGGTTCCGATTCCGAACAGCACAAGAACTGCTGAAATCAGGGATAAGATTCTTTTCATGCGGGCGTCTCCTTGTTTTCGGTCGTCATGGGGCTCCGGTCTTTCGGCCCCGGTCTGCATCGTTCAGGGTCGGCACAGCCGGACCTTCTTCTTTTGCCCTTTCAACCAGGGAGAGAAAATAGCGGTGGAGCTCGAGGTTTTCCGTAAGTTCAGGGTGGAAGGAAGCCGCCAGGTACTTTTCCTGCTGAACGAGCACCGGGCAGTCTTCAAAACTGGCGAGAACCTTTACCTCCGGGCCGACCTTTGCGATCCTGGGGGCGCGGATAAACACCCCGTGCAGGGGTCCCTGAAGCGGCAGGCTGTGTTCAAACTCGGCTTCAAAGCTGTCGATCTGTCGGCCGTAGGCGTTGCGTTCCACCGAAATGTCCAGAAGATTCAGTTTGAACTGCTCGCGGCCGACGATCTCCTTCGCCATGAGGATCATTCCGGCACAGGTCCCGAAAACCGGCAGCCCCTGGTCAAGGCGCTCCTTAAGGGAGGCGTCAAGGCCAAAGTCCACCAGCAGTTTGCCGATGGTGGTACTTTCCCCGCCGGGAATAATCAGTCCGTCAATGGAGAGTACGTCGTCCCGGGTACGCACATATACCGGATCAAGCCCCAGGCGTTTCAGGTGTTCGCCGTGCTTATGAAAATCCCCCTGGAGGGCAAGTACACCTATTCTCATCAGGCTCTCGTGATTCCCGGAGCCTGCTTACCAGCCTCTGCCGGCGATCCGCTTTTCCGGATCAAGTTCTTCCATACCGATACCGACCATGGGTTCCCCCAGATCGTAGGAGATCTCAGCCAGCTTTTTGGGGTCCTGGTAATAGGTTACCGCTTCCACGATCGCTTTGGCCCTCTTGGCGGGGTTTCCGGATTTGAATATCCCGGAGCCCACAAAAACTGCTTCCGCACCGAGCTGCATCATCAATGCCGCATCTGCGGGGGTGGCTACACCGCCTGCGGAGAAGTTTGGTACCGGGAGTTTACCGCTCTCCGCGATTTCAACGATAAGATCATAGGGAGCACCCAAGTTCTTCGCCTCGGTCATGAGTTCTTCCCGGGGCAGTATTGTCAGGCGCCGTATGCCGTCCATGACGGTCCTCATGTGGCGTACGGCTTCCACTACATCTCCTGTTCCGGCTTCGCCCTTGGTCCGGATCATGGCGGCGCCTTCGCCGATGCGGCGCAGGGCCTCTCCCAGGTCACGGCAGCCGCATACGAAGGGCACCTTGAAGCTGTGCTTTTCCACGTGATAGGCATCGTCCGCGGGGGTCAGAACCTCGCTTTCGTCGATAAAATCTACCCCCAGGGCTTCGAGGATCCGGGCTTCCACAAAGTGACCGATACGGCACTTTGCCATAACGGGGATGGATACCGCTTCCTGAATCCCCTGAATCATCTTGGGGTCAGACATACGGGCGACACCGCCGGTGGTACGGATATCCGCGGGCACCCTTTCAAGGGCCATTACCGCCGCAGCGCCGGCGTCCTCCGCTATTTTTGCATGGTCGGGGGTAACGACGTCCATTATGACGCCGCCTTTGAGCATCTCCGCCAGGCCTACCTTGTTCCGCCATGTTGCCTGCTGTCTGCTCGACCAGTTTTGTTCAGCCATTTATTCGTCCTCTGTTCTATGGGAATCAGCAATTGCTGTACTATAATAATTCTAGGTCAAAATAGGTCAGAAGGAATGAAAAGTCAAGAAGCTCAGGTCGTGCTCCTCTTTTCTCTGCCTGCAGATACTGCTACAATTGCAGGGTGATTCAGAAGAACCTGGAAAGAATAGAAGAACGGCTTGAAGCAGCCTGTATTCGGGCCGGCCGCAGGCGGGAAGATCTGCGCCTGATGGCGGTTTCCAAGACCCAGCCGGTGGAGAAGATTCAGGAAGCCTACGATGCCGGATTGCGGCTCTTCGGCGAGAACCGGGTTTTCGAAGCAGCTGAAAAGTTCGGCGGCCGGTTCCCGGAGGCTGAACTTCATCTTATAGGTCACATTCAGCGCAATAAGGCACAGAAAGCCGTGGAAATCGCTGAGTGCATCCAGTCCGTCGATGCCCTTCGCACAGTGAATGCCCTGGACAGGTATGCGGCGGAGATTGACAGAAAAGTCGCCGTGCTCATAGAGGTCAATACCGGAGGTGAAGTCGCCAAGCAGGGAGTACGGGGCGAGGGAGAGCTCCGTTCCCTGATCGATACAATTCTCGAGAGCCGGTACCTGGAACTCCGTGGACTGATGACCATGGCACCCTTTACAGATGAGGTCGCTGTTCTGAGGCGCTGCTTTCATTCTCTGCATACCCTCCGGCAGAAATTTTCGGAAAGCTACGGGAACAGCCATTTTGAGGTACTCTCCATGGGCATGACCAACGATTTCGAGATCGCCGTGGAAGAGGGGTCCAGCCTGGTCCGGATCGGCACCGCCCTGTTCGGGACACGCTAAGCGTGCGGAGGGAGCTATGTTGAAGCGGACTTCCTGTTTGACGCTGGCCCTGCTTGTTTTTCTGGGTACAGTTACCCCGGAGAGGCTCCTCGCCGAAGAAACAGAACCCGTCCCTTACGAAATAGGCGAGTTTCCCCGCCCCGTAAGGGAGCTGAGACGGGGGGAGATCATCTTTTTCGGTTCAGTTCCCATTACCTTTCTGCTCTCCGGACTGAGCTGGGAGCTGGGGCAGGCTGCCGCGGGAGATTCATATCCCTTCTCGGATGAGCAGCATACCTACAACATTCTGATAAGCGCCGGGGCTCTCTCCCTGGGGATAGCTCTGCTGGATTTTATCCTCGGTCGCCTGGAATAACAGCCCATGATTCACTACGATTTCTGTGTCCTCCGGGACTACCGACGCCCCCTGCGGATCGACCAGTTTATAAGCGATGAGCTGGGGCTCATAAGCCGCAATCAGCTGAAACAGCGGGTCCGTGAGCTGAATATCAACGAAAAGCCTGTCAAACTGTCCCGCAGGATCGCTCCGGGAGACAGGATCAGGCTTGATCTTGAGGCCCCGCCGAAAATCGACCTGGTGCCGGAGGAGATTCCCCTGGAGATCCTCTACGAGGATGACCGGGTCATCGTGATAAACAAACCCCAGGGCCTGGTTGTACATCCTGCGCCGGGGAACTATACGGGGACTCTTGTTCACGGTCTTCTGTACTACCGGGAAATCGATGCCCCGGAAGAGGACTTTCGCCCGGGTATCGTTCATCGACTGGACAAGGATACCAGCGGCGTACTGATAACCGCGAAGGACCAGGCTGCCCATGAGTTTCTTTCCCGTCAGTTCCAGGAAAAGACCACCCGCAAGGTCTATTTTGCCCTCTGCAGGGGAAGAATCGAGGAGGACCAGGGCCAGGTGGAAAACCGTCTCGGCCGGTGGGAGAAAAACCGTCAGCTGTTTACCGCTGTCAGCCGGGGCGGCAAAGCGGCGTTTACCAGATACAGGATACTGAGGCGCTGGAAGCAGGCGAGTTTTGTGGCCCTCTATCCTGCAACGGGGCGGACCCATCAGCTGAGGGTACATATGCGGGGTATCGGTCATCCCATACTGGGAGACCCCCTCTACGGTTCCGGGGAACGGGACGGCTGCAGCCTGATGCTCCACGCCTTTTCTCTGGAGATAGTGTTACCCGGCTCCCAGGAACTCTCCCGTTTCAGGGCACCTCTGTCTCCGCGTTTCGGAGAGCTTATCCGGGATCTTTCTGCAGAAAAGGATTGAAACGGCGTTCCGCTTCAATGGTGCTCGGAGGTCCGTGGCCGGGATAGACTGTTCCCTTCGGAAAGGTAAGAAGCTTCTGCTGTATCCCCTGAATCAGGAGCGCCCGGGCATAACGGTTGGGAGTGGATCCGATTCCTCCGGCGGAAAGAACATCCCCGGTAAAAAAGCAGGACCCGATGCGGTAGACCATGGAGTCGCTGGAGTGTCCGGAGATCTGCAGGCTCTCGATTGTTATTCCCCCCAGATCCAGGGTGTCTCCATCTTTCAGCAGCGTGGAATCCCGTTCCAGAAGGTTGGGTGAGCCCCCGAATACCTCGGCGGGGTATATTTTCAGCAGGGTACGTCCCCCGCGTATATGCGACTCGTGGTTGTGGGTAACCAGTATGTAGCGAACGGTGTAGGAGTTCTTCTCTATGAGCCGCAGAAGAGGAACATCCATGATTCCCGGGTCGATCATGATTGCGTCTCCCCCTTCAGCGGGTCCCACCAGGTAGGAGTTGGAGAAACTTACAAAGGAGAAGTGGGTGAAAATTTTCATTCTTCGTTCTGAACAGCGGCAAATACCGCTTCCTCATAGTTGGAATATTTGAAGTTGACCTTATCCCGGGTGGTGTTCAGGTAGTTGACCTTTTTCAGGTTGCAGTCGATAAAACGGACTTCCTCAAGGTTTGAGGAGACAAAACTCGAATAGTACAGATCCGAATCGCTGAAATTCACCCTGACTCCGTGCACCCCGTTGAAGTTGGAATGGAGAATGTCCGAACCCTGAAAATCGCAGTCTCTGAATTCGGCACCGCAGAAGATGCTGTAGCGGATTTCACAGCCGGAAAAACGGCAGTTTTCAAAACGGGCATTGGAGAAGAAGCATCCCTGAATCATGCTTTTTTCAAGGCTGCAGTCCTGAAAAACTGTCTCATCAAAAACGCAGTCTCTGAATTGGTGTCCCTCGAGGTTCATGCCGCTGAAGGTGATTCCCGCCAGGCAGATGTTACTGTGATCTTCCACGCCTGAAAGATAGTCCCGTACTGTTCCCATATATTCCTGAGTATCCGGAAGATGCTCCGCACAGTAGTTCGAGAAACTCAAGGCGGCATTGCTGCAGTCGGAAAAGGCGCACATGGCCTTATTCGTATCCATATATATAGCTTAGAAAAAAGAGTTCTTCTGTACAAGATAAATTCATGAAATAAGCCCGGCAACTTGATGCTATGTCCCAAATTCTATACTATTCGCCAAGCATATTTTTCTGACCCGTTGCGTGAAGGGAATAACAGAAGCTAAGGGTAGGTACTATGGGTATTCGCGGGGAAGTATTTTCATCAAAAACGTCGGTAGGCAAACGGACCTATTTTTTCAACGTAAAGGAAAACAGGCACGGCGACCTCTTTTTAAACATTGTAGAGAGCAAGAAGCACGAAGGCACCGGATTTGAACGCCACTCGGTTATCGTTTTCAACGAAGACCTGGAAAGCTTTGTGGAAGAGCTGCAGAAAGCCGTCGGGTTCATGCAGCAACACGGCGGCGGGGCCAAATCGGAATCCTGATTATCTGACGCGGAAACTCAGGCGCTGGATGGGGCTGGGCCCCAGACGAAGGCAGACCTCACGGTGTGCCCGTGTCGGGTAGCCCTTATGCCGCTCATAGCCGTAATCAGGTTCGAACCAGGAGTAGCGTATCATCCAGCGGTCCCGCACAACCTTGGCGGCTATGGAGGCGGCCATGACCTCCGGTACCAGGGCGTCGGCCTTGACCATGGCCCGGGCTGAAGTCGGAATGTCGGGAATATACAGACCATCCACGATAACTTCATCCGGCAGACAGCCCATGGCTCCGAAGGCCCTGGACATGGCCAGAAGGGATGCCTTGTGGATGTTTATCCGGTCGATCTCCTCCGGCCAGGACCAGCCGATACCAACCGGGACCTTCATGGCAAGCATGCGGGCAAAGGCCTTCTCCCGCGCCGAAGGACTCATCTTCTTTGAGTCCTTTAACAGATCCCTGGGGAAATCCCGGGGCAGCACAACTGCTGCGGCGCTTACCGGTCCGGCTATGGGCCCCCGGCCTGCCTCGTCTATTCCGCAGATTATCTTCATGCAGGGATACTAACCCCGGGGACAGACGGAATCAAGGGGCGGGAATAAATGCCGCGCCGTCAACTTGACGATTAAGATCAGCTAGTGTTAGATAGTAGCAGTAGGTTGAACAAGTGTTTCATAACCCGATTCCAACTTTGCGTAAACAGGAACGAAGTAAGTGTTCTTAAAAAATATTGAGATCTTCGGCTTTAAGTCTTTTGCTGACAGGGTAAAAATTGATTTTGCTCCCGGAATTTCCGCCCTTCTCGGACCCAACGGATGCGGAAAAAGCAACGTTGTGGATGCCATAAAGTGGGTACTGGGGGAACAGGCTTCCCGGAGCCTGCGGGCTGAACGAATGGAAGACGTTATCTTTAACGGCACCGAACAGCGCAAAGCTCTCAATGTGGCGGAGGTTACTCTTACCCTGAGTAACGACGAAGGGGTTCTTCCCATGGATATGCCGGAGATCGCCATCAAGCGCCGTCTCTACCGTTCGGGGGAAAGTGAATACTTTGTAAATAACACGCCCGTCAAGCTTCGGGAACTCCGGGAACTTTTCTTTGATACCGGGGTAGGGAAATCGGCGTATTCGATCATGGAACAGGGAAAAATCGACCAGATTCTTTCCCATAAACCGGAGGAACGCCGATACATATTCGAAGAGGCCGCCGGGATTACCAAGTTCAAGGTCAAAGGGGCGGAGGCTGAACGGAAGCTGAGCCGTACCGAGGAAAACATGCGCCAGGTGGAGGGGATTCTCGGCGAGGTAAAGCGTTCCTACGACTCCCTTAAAAAGCAGGCCGACAAGACCGAACAGTACCGCAGGTTTCGCGAGGACATCTTCGAACTGGAACTGAAAATTCAGCTCCTCAGGCTCAAAGGCTTTCTCGATGATGAGCTTTCCAAGGAAAAGCAGCTCAAGGAGAAGAGCGGTCTCAGAGATTCCATCAAGTCCGAGATAGACACCATAAACGAGTCCCTGGAAGAGAACCTGGACCAGGTCAATACCATGGAGTCCTCCCTCATCGAGAACCAGAAGATGCTCTACGGTATCGACGTGGAGAAGGGGAACCTTCAGAACCAGCAGTCCATTATACAGGAACGCCGGGGTGAACTTCATCGCCATCTGGAGTACTGTAAAAACCGCGAGGCCCAGCTTCAGGAGCAGAAAGCGGAGTTCGAGGCTTCCCTTAAGGATAAACGGGAAGTGCTGGAGGACCTCAAGGGACGGCATGCCTCCATCGACAGGAATATTCTCGAGTTCGATGAACGGATTAACAGCTCCCAGAATACGATACGAAGAAATGAATCCGAGATTACACGGCTTGAAGGTCAGATTGCTGCCAACGAGGCATCCGTCAACGATCTGCAGGACCAGCTGCGGGCCATCACCGACGATATCGTGGGTCAGCTGGACCGCAAGCTCGAAGAGAGCGCTTACTCCCACGGTGAGAGAATGCGGATTGAATCCGCCGTCCGGGACAGGATCGACCGGATCCGCATTCACGTCAAGGGCAAGCTCGATCTTGTCGGTGATCTCGGATCCCTCTCGGAAATCGGGGAACGTGAGCGTACCGAACTTGTCAGCTCCATTCGCGGGGGACTGAATGAGGCCCTTGCAGGTATAGATGCACTCCAGGATGAGTTCAAACGGTACACCGAGACCATCCCGGCCTTTCTGGACGATTTTCTTGCTCCCGAAGGGACGATGACCAGAAAACGGAATATCGACGAGCAGATAGAATCCACAAGGAACAGTATCGCCGCCGACAAGGAGCAGATCGGCCGTCTGCAGCAGGAAAACCGCAGTCTCTTCAGTAAAATAGAGGAGTACCGGGGAACCCTTCAGGACCTTAAAATCTCGAAAGCCAAGGTCTCCGCCCAGATTACAGCCGCCGAAGATGCCCTTGCCCTGACGGAAAAGGAGATCCGTACAACCCTGGCCTCCATGGAGGAAAACCAGGGCGATATGGAAGAAACGGGCATAAAACTGGCCTCCACGGAAAAAAGGATAAACGAGCTCAAGGAGCGTCATTCAGCCATTCTGGATGAGGAGAAGAAGCTTCGTAAAAGCCTGGATGAACTTGAAAAGGGAATCAGTCTGCGAAACAGGGATGCCCTTCAGAAAGAGAAGAGCCTGAAGGACAAGATGTCCCAGCTCGCCCAGACCCAGAGTCAGGTAGAGAAAATCCAGGTGGACCTGTCCGCCGTCAAAACGGAGATCCGCAACCTTTTTGAGAATTTCCGGGAAAAGCACTCCCGCGAACTTACCGAGTTTGAAGACCGCATGTACGAGATCCGGGAGGATGCAAAACTCCTTCGGGAGAAGCTCGGTTCCGCCCGGGAACAGCTTCGTGGACTCGGTCATGTCAATCTTATGGCCCCCGAGGAGTTTGCGGAGGTCAAGGAACGCTATGATTTCCTCGAAAATCAGCTTCAGGATCTCAGAAAGGCCCGGGAAGACCTGAATGCCATTACTAAACAGATCCGCACCGAGTCACGGGAGCTTTTTCTGTCAACCTACGAGAAAATCAAGAAGAATTTTCACGTAACCTTCCGCAGACTTTTCGGCGGGGGCAGGGGAGAGCTCAAGCTGACCGAACCGGACCAGGTCCTGACCTCGGGTATCGAAATTTTTGCCCAGCCTCCGGGCAAGCGCCTGGAGAATATTACCCTCCTGTCCGGAGGCGAGCGCTCACTGACTGCGGTGGCCCTCCTTTTTGCAACCTACATGGTCCGTCCGTCACCCTTCTGTATCCTTGACGAGATCGACGCCGCCCTGGACGAAAACAACGTAGGGCGCTTTGTGACAATGCTGATGGAGTTCGCCAACTCATCCCAGTTCATTGTCATTACTCACAATAAAAAGACTGTTGCAGGGGCCCAGACCCTTCTTGGGATTACCATGGAGGAGTCGGGTATCTCCAAGATTATCGCCATCAGGGTTGATAAGGGGGGCAGTCTTGATCCTGTTCCAGAAGAGGTGATCGAGGAACTCGATCTGGACCTGGAGGAAGAGGAGTAGGCAGGCCGTATGCCCAGAGATGCCGGGAGGAACAGAGGATTATCCCCAGGAATGCGTGTTTATATCCTGGCGGTCATTGCCGTCGCTTTTTTCTCCGTCATCGGCCTGGTTCTGTTCTACTCCCCCGAAAAACAGAACAGCGAAAATGCCGCTGTCGTTGATGCCGACGCCGGCGTCTACTCACGGCTGATTCTCCCGGAGGAAAAACGCGGTCTTATAGCCAATGATCATCTTCCCTTACGATCCCGACGCCTGGAATGGACCCGTGAACAGGTCGATCGTTTCTGGATTCCCCCCGGCTCCATTGTTCTTGAAATTATGAAGGATGAGAACGACGCCATATTGGAGGAGATCTTTGAATCTGTACCGTAAGGACTGCCTTACGCTTATAGTCTCTTCCCTTGTTTTTTTTACCCCGCTTTATGCATCTCCTCCGCCTCTTCCGCAGCCGCGCTTCGATTTATACCTTCTTCCCCCCGCACCGCCGGAAAAGATTGTCGAGTACCCTGTCATTACCCCTTCTTCGAAAGACGCTTCGGTAAAAAAAGAGCCGGAAGCAGTTTCAGAAAAATCTCTTCCCCGGGAGTCCGGCACTGCGACGACCGTCGAAAGGGCCCCAGCGCCTGAACTGCCCCGGGAAACGGAAGCTCAAAGGAGACCCTCCGGCGGTGCGGAAAAAACCTCCGGGAGCGGGGAGCAGGCGGTAGGACGGGCTGAGCGCATGGAGAATATCGCTCCCGAAGTGTACGCCCGCCTTAACGAGGGATTCAGTCTGGCTATTGAGGGCGGTTCCTGGCTCTTCATCGATGCCTATCCCTCAGGCGGAATCGCCTACGACGGCAGGGTGCGGGAGGATCGGTACATGCGTTTCAGCTTTCGGGCACAGAAAGAGGGAAAGTATATCCTGCAGTTTGTTCAGGGAAGTTCCGGAGGAGATGGCGGGAGCACCCACAGGGTCGTGGTGGAGGTCCTTTCAGGGGAAGAGTTCATGGCCAGGGTAACCGGTGAATCCGAAAGACGGGAGTCCGGCGCAGAGGACAGCCTTCAGGCGGAGGGAGAAATGGATCCCGGGCTTTCAGAGGATGAGCGTTACGGGGCTGCCCTGGAGCGTATGCGGAAGGGTGAATGGCAGAATGCCTTCGGGGTTCTTACCAGCTCTCCCGATTTTGATCCGTCAAAGCCCTCCCGGTTTACCGCCGCTGCCTTTGCCTCCGCTCTTTTTATGGATGATTACATGCTTGCCCTGGATTACGCGAATTTTCCTGCTTCCCTGCAGAAGGATTTTTCCGGAAGTATCCTGCACCTGAGCACAGAACTGCCTGTGGAACTCAGGCGACGGCTTCTGACCGCCTCCCTCGATCTTCTTCAGGGTCATCATGGCATGGACGAACTGGTGTTTGCCCTGGCCGGGGACTATGAGGAGCCCGGTCCCGCCCGTGACATTTCGGAAGCTGTCCGCTGGTATCGCTATCTCCTCTCCGAATATCCCCTGAGTGCCTACTGGCAGAGAGCCCGGGAGCGGGCCACCTACCTTGAACGGCATTTTCTTCTGGTACGGTAAGTTGCGTTCGCCTGCGGCCCGGGTATCCCATTGACAGGGGCGGGGTTTATCGGCTATAACTGACCCTAAACTTTATGCTTTGGGGTAACAGCACAGGCTATGTTTGACAAACTGACACGGACCTTTTCCGATGTCCTCCGACAGGTTTCCGGCAAAAGCAGCATATCCGAGAAAAACATCCAGGACGCAGTAGAGGAGATCAAGATCGCTCTGCTCGAGGCGGATGTAAATCTGCGGGTTGTCCGTCGTTTTGTCAATCATACCATCGAGGAGGCCCGGGGCGAAAAGGTATTGCGCTCGGTAAATCCCGGACAGCAGTTTATCAAGATCGTTCATGACCGGATGGTCAATCTGCTGGGATCGGAAACCGAGGGGCTGCAGCTGAAAGGTCCGGACACCTTGAGTCCCATTCTGTTCATGGGGCTTCAGGGGTCGGGAAAAACCACTACCTGTGCCAAGCTTGCCTTACGACTGAAAAAAGAGGGGCGTAAACCTCTCCTGGTTGCCGCCGACCTTGTACGGCCCGCTGCCGTCAAGCAGCTTCAGCTTCTGGGAGAACAGACAGGGGTCCCGGTTTTTGCTGTCGAGGGGGAGAAAAAACCGGTAAAGGTCGTCAAACAGGCCCTGAGCTTCGCGAAGAAGAACAGCTTCAATACGATGATCGTCGACACTTCCGGACGTATGCATCTGGACGACGATCTTATGAAGGAGATTCAGGAGATCAACTCCGTATTGAAGCCCGTTGAAGGTCTGCTGGTTGCGGACGCAATGACGGGGCAGCAGGCGGTGGAGATCGCCAAAGAGTTTAACGAGCGGGTAGGTATTACCGGAGTCATCCTTTCCAAGTTTGATTCCGATACCCGGGGCGGTGCCGCCCTCTCCCTGAAGAGCGTTACTAAAAAGCCGATAAAGTATGTCGGTGTGGGTGAAAAGATCGATGAGCTGGAGCAGTTTCATCCTGACCGGATGGCCTCGCGCATCCTTGGAATGGGTGATGTTGTCTCCCTGGTCGAGAAAGCCCAGGAGACGATCCAGGAGGAAGAGGCCGAGGAGCTCCAAAAGAAGCTGCAAAGCTCCACTTTTACCCTGCAGGATTACCTGGAACAGTTTACAAGAATAAAAAAAATGGGTAGTCTGCAATCTCTTGTCGAGATGATTCCGGGAATGAAGGGAAATATCGACGAGGATGCTTTGAACAGCAAGGAGATGAAGAAGGAAGAGGCGATAATACTGTCCATGACTCTTCAGGAACGTCATAATCACCGCATTATCGGTCCTTCCCGGCGAAAAAGGATTGCCTCGGGAAGCGGTACGTCGGTTTTTGACGTTAATCGTCTTTTGAAGAAGTTTGATAAAATGCGTCTGATGATGAAGAAAATGACAAAGAACAAGAAGCTTCAGGCTCAGATGCTTTCACAGTTCAATGGTAATATATAGCTTAAGCGTTCGATTATAGACAGGAGGATCGAGTGAGCGTTAAGATCAGATTGAAAAGGTTCGGCACAAAGAAGAGGCCGTACTACCGGATTGTTGTAATGGATTCCCGCGCACCCCGGGACGGCCGCGCTATCGAAGAGGTCGGACTGTATCACCCTATCGAAGTGGAAGAGAAACAGTTGAGCATCAAGGAAGAGCGTATCCGTGAGTGGATTTCCAAGGGGGCTCGTCCTACAGACACTGTTAAGCGGCTTCTGAATAAGCTGAACCTCTACATGAAATAAGGGTCGCGGAACAACAGATAAACAAGCAAGGATTATTGCGTGGAAAAAGATCTCGTTGAGTATATTGCGAAATCTCTCGTGGACGACCCTGCTGAGGTCGTAGTCAATGTTATCGAAGGTGAGAAGTCCACTATTCTGGAACTGAGGGTCTCTCCCGACGATATCGGTAAAGTCATCGGTAAGCACGGTCGGATTGCCAAAGCTGTTCGAACGATACTGAGCGCTGCAGCGACGAAGACCGGCAAGAGGATCGTACTGGAAATTCTCGATTAATGGAACGGATTACCGTCGCGCGGATCGGCAAAACCCATGGTGTAAAAGGCTACGTCAAGGTGAACAGCTTCTCCGGAAGCTACGATCATTTTGGCGACATCGAAGAGGGTACCCTGGTTTTCCGGCACGGTAAGGAGATCTCCGTTCGAATCGAGGAAGTCGTCCCTTTCGGCGACCGGGTGCTGCTGAAGTTTGTCGGCTACGATTCTCCGGAAGCCGCCCGTACTTTAACGGGCGGGGAGCTCTGGGTCGATAAAAAGCATGCCGCCCCGCTGGGAAAGGACGAATACTATATCGCCGATCTCAAAGGCTGTTCGGTTTTTTTTGGAGATCGGGACTGCGGTTCGGTTATCGGTGTAGCCGAAACAGGTCAGGCCGACCTGTTGGAGATCAAAACCCCGGACCGGGGATTCCGTTATCTGCCCCTCAAGGACGAGTACGTCGGCGGGGTGGATACAAAGGCCGGGAGGATTGAACTGAAGGTCGACTGGATTCTGGAATGAAGGTAAGTATCCTTACTCTTTTTCCGGAAATACTGGAGGGCTATTTTTCGTCCTCCATTATGGCGAAGGCTGTTGATCGGGGGCTTTTCTCTTACAGGCTGATCAACTTCCGGGAGTTCGCCTTCGACAGACACCGGACCTGTGATGATGCCCCCTACGGCGGCGGAGCCGGCATGGTTCTGAAGCCCGAACCGGTGGCAAAAGCCCTCGATTCGGTGGGGATCGCCGGAAAGCGGGTTATTTATCCCAGCCCCTCGGGACGATTGTTTCGCCAGTCCATGGCGGAAGAGTTCTCCCGGGAGGAAGAGCTGGTTATTATCTGCGGGCGTTACGAAGGCCTGGATCAGCGCATAATTGACCGTTATGTCGATGATGAGGTCTGTGTCGGTGATTATGTGCTCTCTTCGGGAGAAGTGGCGGCCATGGTCATAACAGATGCGGTGTATCGTCTGCGGGAGGGGATAATAAGTGCCGAGTCCCTGGAGGAGGAGAGCTTCTCCGACGGACTGCTCGAGTATCCCCATTACACGCGCCCTGAAGTCTTTGAGGGCGAAAAGGTGCCGGAGATTCTGTTGTCCGGGCATCATGAAAAGATACGGGAATGGCGAATGCGGCAGCGTCTGGCAAAGACCCTGCGAAACCGTCCGGATCTGCTTGAGAACAGGAACCTCGATGACGGGGAAAAGAGACTGTTAGAGGAACTGCGAGAAAAACAGGAAATCAGGGAGGAGAGAACCCATGAATACCATTAATGCCATTGAAGCTGAACAGATGAAGGAAAATATCGACGAGTTCCGCATTGGCGATACCGTTAAGGTCCACTTTAAGATTGTCGAAGGAACAACCGAGCGTGTTCAGATCTTCGAAGGTGTTGTAATTGCCAAAAACAACAGCGGAATCCGTAAAACCTTCACCGTCAGGAAGATTTCCTACGGCGTGGGTGTGGAGCGTGTATTCCCCCTTCACTCGCCACGGGTAGAGAGGGTCGAGGTTGTACGCCGCGGCCGTGTTCGCCGTGCCAAGCTGTACTACCTGAGAAGCAGAGTGGGTAAGGCTGCCAAGGTTACCGAACTTATCCGGCGGAAACAGCAGAAGTCCAAGGCCGAGCAGGCCTGATCCGCTGCCTTTATGATCAGCCCAGTCCGCGGTACGCTGAGCTTCAGCGGCGGTGGACCTGGTCCGATATTCCGGTCCGGGCGCTTACTGACGGTTATCGTCCGTCAGAGTGGAACCCGGGGGCTGATTATCGAAGCTGACGGAAAACGTTTCAGAGTCTCATCAAATATCCCCTTACAGAAAGGGGATGTTTTTGTGTCCAGGGTAGAAAACGGACCCCGGGGAATATTCCTGAAGATCCTCGAGAGTCCCGGAGATTATTCTTCCACAGACGTCCACCGGCTTTCTGAATTGATGCGTCAGGAACCGGAACTCGTTCGCGCCCTGATTCGTTCAGGACTTTCCCTGAACGATGAGAACATCAAGCGGTATCGGCGCTTTGTAAGCGAAAAAAAAGGCAGGGAACGGGAGGAGTATGCCAGGTATCTGACTCTCCTGGACGAAAAAAACATGCTGCCTTTGCTGGAGCCGGAAACACCGGATTTTTTGAAGGATAAAGAGGAACAGGATACACCGGAAAGCAAGGATACATGGAGGGATGTTTCCGTCGATCCCACCGGTATACGCGGGATTCTGCTGAGAAAATCCTCTTCTGTGACCGAAACTGCCCTGTTCAATCATAAAAAGAGCGGCAAAAAAGATCATTGGATGAAAATTCCCATGCGCCTGAAAATAGGAGAAAAGGTATTGTCCGGTGAACTTCGGCTGAGGATCGGTCTTTCCGAACGGGTCCTTCTGGATGGAATACTGAAACTTGTTGACGAGTCTGCCAACCCCGGGGAGTCCTGGGTCTTCGGAATTTCGGATACCCCTGAACGGTCCTTCTATCTTATCGAGCATCCTCCGGTGGATAAGGAAAAACTGGCAGGTTTTATTCAAAAAGTACGAAAACTGGGCTTCCCGTATGTCGATACTCTAAGTAGGGGAGATTTCGACGGCTTCTCTATTTCTGATACCAAAATCCCGAGGGGTGTGGACGCACAGGCATGAAGAACGCCAGGCAGGAAAGGGCTGTAAGTCTCAAGTACGATCCGGCATTACCGGCACCCTTCGTAACTGCCAGAGCAAAGGGATTTCTCGCCCGGCGTATGGTGGAGATTGCGGAAGAATCAGGGATTCCTGTAATATCTACAGGACAGACAGCGGAGGATCTCTTTTTCCTTGAACCCGGCGAATTTATCCCTGAGTATCTTTTTGCTGTAGTTGCGGAAATATTTGCATTTATATACAGTGTACAGGAATCCTGATGAAAAAAATACCAGTAGATGATCTGAAAGCCGGAATGAAGTTTGACCAGCCCGTGTATATAGACGGGGAGAATATCCTTGTGCCTGCGGAAATCCGCATTACCGAGAAGGACATTTCCCGTCTGCGAAAATGGGAAATAGAAAGTGTGCAGACCGCCGGTTCCGTTATTGACGAAGAGGAAGAGCGCAAGACAAAGGAACAGACCATCCACGATCTCAAGGAGTCCCGCACCTACAAGGAGCTCCTGCAGATCTACCTGGCCGCTATAAAACAGATAAATGTTCTCTTTGCGACAATGAAGCAGGGAAGAAGGGTTACCACCAGGGAATTCAACAAGGTAGCGGAACTGCTGTTTCAGACCGTTAAACGGTGCCCGACGGAAATGACCGGGATAACTATCCGGACAGACAAGAACCATCAGGGACTGGCGGTCAGTTCCGTAAACTGTGCGATTCTCGCACTGGTAACCGGAATAAACCTTAAACTGGATAATACCAAGTTGCACAGTCTGGCGGTTGGAGCGCTTCTCCACGATATCGGAATGCTCAAGATGCCGGATGCGATTCTCAACAAGACAGGTGATCTGCACGAAGCGGAATATAAAACCATATATACCCACACGGTTCACTCCTACAACGTCATTACAAAAGAACTGGGATACCCTGAGGATATAGGTCTTATCGCATTGCAGCATCATGAACGGTGGGACGGAAAGGGGTATCCTCATCAGATTTCCGGTGAACAGATTTATATCCTGGCCCGTGTCGTGTCCCTGGTGGATTCTTTTGAGGCGATGGTGAGGGATAAGCCCTACCGGGACTCCATGATTGGCTACAGCGCCATGAGACAGATTCTCAACGATAATTCCAGGCGTTTCGACAGCAGCATAGTCAAGGTGTTTCTCAAGAGTATGGGTATCTACCCCCTGGGGAGTGTGGTTATTCTGAATGATGGTTCAATAGGAAGTGTGGTCCGTACCCATGCATCCGTGCCTCTCAGACCGGTTGTCAGAATCCTGATGGACAGCGACGGCAAGCGGTATGAAAACGATGATGGTGAAACCATCGATCTTCTTGAAACTAAAACCCTTTTTATAGTACGGGCTATAAATCCCAGGGAGCTGGGAAACAGGCAGGAGAACAGATGAATCGGTCACAGCAGGGCAGGTCGGGAGAACAGGAAGCAGCCTGTTATCTGCAGAACCTGGGGCATGATATTGTTACACGGAACTACTCTGCCCGAAACGGAGAAATCGATCTGATAACCAGCCTTGATGAACGTCTCCATTTTGTGGAGGTTAAGAAATGGATTCTACCCCGGGAAAATCTCGAGTTTTCCATAAACCGGCGTAAAATTCACCGAATCAGACGTACCGCCGAGGATTTTCTCGCAAAGAACAGCAGATTCCGGAATTGGGAAAAACAGTTTGACGTGGTATATATATCAGAAACGGACCGCTGCGTGCATTACATACCCCAGGCCTTTGAAGGTGGAGCAGAATGATAAGAATCGCAAAGCCAACGGATCCAAAAAAGATAGCCGAATTGAAAAAGAAGATTAACGATAAAAAGTATCTGGATGCAGCTATACAAACCCTAGCTCATACAATAACCAAAGAAATTCTGCACATCGACGAGGTATGATCAATGGACCAGGAAAACCGGAATAAGAATGCCAGCCAGAAGTCAGGCGGTCGCTCCCGATCTTCTCAGCGGGGAAAAAGAAGGGGAGGAAGAGGCGGTTCGAATAAGCGCTATTATTCCGAGTGCCCTATCTGCGGCAAGGGCGTACGGGACCTCCTTACGGCGGTTGCCTGGGGGGATGAGCGAAAACCGAGCCATTTTGACTGTGTTCTCAAGGCAATAGCGGATCAGGAAGATGTTCAGGGGAAAGAAAAGGTCGTATACCTGGGGGCCGGGAGTTTCGGCATAGTCAAATTCCGCTCCGGGACGGGATCTTCTCCCCGTTTTACCGTCCGCAAGAGGGTTCAGCTTGAAGAGAAGGAAGAAAAACTGGACTGGCGAAAAAAGGTCAGCAGGGATATCAGATAAGAAAAAAAACGGCTGCAGAAAGCAGCCGTTTTTTTGTCGGTAACGCAGAATGTTCAGTTCTGTTCCCGCATGAGAGAGATTACCTGGTAGGCTTTTTCCTTGACCGGACGGATGTAGTTCCCGTTCTGAGCTATCTGAACAACAGCAGCATAAACCTGGCGGTTGTTGTTGGTGGAACCGTTCTTTTCTATGAGCTTCTGGATGGCTAAAAGTGATGCGTGGGCGAAATTGTCGTTCGGGACCATCTGGTCCTGATTCTGAAGTGCGAAGGCTATGGCGCGGCTTACCTCACCCTCTTCATCTATACCGATTGTGCCGAGTGCATAGGCTGCTTCCGCAAGTACGACAGGATCGTCATCGGTCTTCAGAACATTCAGAAGGGTATCCTTCGAGTTTTCTCCCCCAAGCTCTCCAAGAAGCCTGCAGGCTTCACGGCGAACGGTGGGAAAATAGTTCACGGTCCTGTTGTTTTCCCTTACGATCCGGCTGATTCCCTCTTCAGAGAGGTAATCCAGTACAAAGTGGGCCCCGGGATCACCGGTACCGAAAGAACCGTCCTTGATTGACTCCTCAAGCATGTTGAGAGACATCAGCTTCATATCCCGGTCATCGAGGAAGGCCATTTCCCGCATGATCATAATATCGCCGCTTTGAAGATACAGTTCCTCGATGGTTGCCGTTTTTTCCCTGGGAACGGTCTGCTCCGATTCCTGTGCAGATACCGCGGACAGGGCAAAGAGGACCAGAAGAAGAACAGTAACTGTAGACTTGCTTTTCATTGTAACTCCCTGCTCTCAAAATCAATATAAAATATCGTTATGTAATACAAGATATACAATACAGTATATCACTGCCAGAGGGCAATCTTCCAGCCCTCTCCGTCGTTTGCAAGATAGTAGAGGATCACCGGAGTGTCGTTTACTATACTGTACGCCAACAGATGGTTCTCATCAATAAATTCTATTTTGTCGAGGGTTGCCTCTTCCCGGCTGCCGACTACAATATAGAGAAAATAGTCACGCAGACTGCGTAAACGAAGTTCGTAGCGATACTTCTTTCTCAGATCATCGGAAATCTCCCTGAGAACAGCGGGATCTGAGTAATGTTCCCGATATTCCCGGGTTAAATACTGGTTCCACTCTTCAAAGTTTTCGTTACGGATTATCGTATTCAACCGGTCGATTAAAACCTCAACGTCGTCAAAGGTTTTTTCATAGATTTCCTGGGTAACGACAAAGTCCTCAGGTTCCCCTTCCACAGGTTCTTCAGCGGGAGGTTCCGGTTCGGGAACTTCCTCGATGACGGCCGGTTCTACAGGTTCTGCGACTTCGGGTTCCACCGAGGCACAGCCTGCAAAGGTCAGTACAGCAAGCCCTGCGCAAAGGAAGATGAACACCCTGACAATGTTTACTTTCATCGCTGATAAGTTTACTCGTTTGGCGATGGTTTGTCAAAACGAAAAAGAGAGACCGGACCTCTTTTCACATTGACAATTTCTTTGCCCGCCGCGTATTATTGCATATGCAAAGAGCTGTTCTACCGGGTTCCTTCGATCCGCCGACAAATGGTCACCTCAATCTGATTACCCGTGCCGCCAGGATATTCGATGAACTGCATGTTGTCATCGCCTTCAACCGGGGCAAGAACTATCTGTTCGATGAAAACGAACGAAAGACGCTTATGATCGAACTGGTAAAGGACATGCCGAATGTCACGGTGAGTCTGTGGGACAGGCTCGTGGTGGATTATGCCAAGCGGGAGAAAATCTCTGTCATGATCCGAGGTGTGCGGGCCCTTGCGGACTTCAGTTACGAATTTGAGCTTGCCATGACAAACAAGGAGCTCTATCCTCCTCTGGAAATCATTTTTATGCCCACAGACCCCAAGTATTTTGTACTGAGGTCTTCTGCGATCAAGGAGATCGCCATGTTCGGTGGAGATATTGAAACAATGGTCCCTCCGAATGTGGCCACGGCGCTGCAAAAGCGTCTGTCAGGTGCTTGACAATGGTATTTATATGGGTTAAGTTCTTTTGACTAAAAGAGATTGCGAGGTTGTAAGACATGGCAGTACCAAAATATAAAACTTCGAAGGCACGTTCACGACGTCGCCGATCCATAAACAACCGTCTGGTTGCTCCTCAGCTCACTGAGTGCGGCACCTGCGGCAACAAAGTACTCCCACACCGCGTTTGTCCCAAATGCGGTTTCTACCGGGGCCGGCAGGTCCTGGATCTTAAAGACATGGCCTAAAGCACACGCTAAGGAGTAAGAAATGGATGATCTTTTTGAAAAACTCAAGAAGTTGATCGCCGAGAAACTGGAGATTGAAGAGGACCAGATCAAGCCGGAAGCATCATTCCGTCAGGACCTCGGAGCTGATAGTCTTGATACATATGAACTTGTATATGCTATCGAGGAAGAACTCGGAATCAGCATTCCCGACGAGAAGGCTAACGAGTTTGAAACTGTAGCCGATGCCCTTGAGTACATCAAATCACAGGTAAAATAACTGTAAAGAACAGTGGGGTCTTTACCTAAACTTCAGTCATTTAATACCCCGACTGTGGATGCGGAACGCAAAAAGGAGCTGCTCCTTTTTGAGCGTAACGCGAAAGTCAGGTTCAAGAGACTCGATCTCTTGAACCTTGCTTTTACCCACCGTTCCTACGCCAATGAAAATCCCGGCGTAGTAGATAATAACGAAAAGCTTGAATTCCTCGGCGACAGTGTTCTTGGTATCGTTGTAAGCGAGTATCTCTTCCGCTCCCTTCCCGACAAGAACGAGGGAGATCTTGCACGCATTAAATCCTTTGTTGTCAGCGAAAACAGCCTGGCCCAGATAGCCAGAGCCCTGAGGGTGGATAATTTTATCCTGATAGGCAAGGGCGAAGAGTACTCCGGAGGACGAAAGAAAAAAGCGATTCTTGCGGACTGTATGGAGGCCATTATCGGCGCCTGTTATCTGGATTCGGGAATAAAGAGCGCCCGTAACTTTGTACTGTCTTTTTTTGTAGAAGAGATAGACAAGGTTCTGGAGAATAAGCATCAGAAGGACTATAAAACCCTGCTGCAGGAATTCGCCCAGAAAAAGTATCACAGTTACCCCCGCTACCGACTCGTAAAAAAATCCGGACCGGACCACGATAGAACATTCTGGATAGATGTGGAGCTGAACAATCGTACCTTCGGCCCCGGAAAGGGCAAGAATAAGAAGCAGGCGGAGCAGGAGGCGGCTTCCATTGCCTACGCCCATCTGTGCGAAGGGAATCAGGAGTCTCTGGACCGAAGCTCCTCGTAGAGGTTTCCGGCAAGGGGCAGAAGCTTTTCTCGGCTGTTCATACCGGGGTCGTCCAGGACCGTCTCAAGCAGTTGATCAAGAATTACACCTAAAAGTGGTCCCGACGGCAGGCCAAGCTCCATTAAATCCCTTCCGTTTACCTTAAGGTCTTTCAGGCTGAGGGCATTCTCTTCAGCCAGGATGTCTTCAATACGACGCTGAAGGACGGACAGGTAATCCAGTGGCAGCGGACGCCGATCGAGGCCGTAGGCATCCGCACGGCGAAGCATAAAAAGCTTCTCAATATGATCCTTTCCGACCCTGGCAAGAAACCTGCGAACCGCAGCGTCGGTCCACTCGTCGGTATAATTGAACATGTGCTGCCGAATAAGATGCAGAACCTCCCGGATGGTCTGTTTTGGATACTTCAGGCGGTACATGAGGTTTCCCGTTATTTCTGCCCCCAGTATTTCATGCCGATGAAAGCTGAGTGTCCCGTCTTCCGCTTCCCGGACGCTGGCGGGTTTTCCAAGGTCATGGAAAAGGGCAGCAAGGCGAAGGACCAGATCGCTCTGTTCTGCACCTTCACAGGAATATACGCTGTGTTCGAAAACATCGAAGGAATGGGAACCTTTCTGAAAAACCCCGGTGCACCGGTGCAGTTCCGGAAGGATATGCGGAAGAATTCCCAGATCCCGCAGCAGAAAGAGTCCCTGTGCGCAGTATTCGCCGGTAATCAGCTTGTTGAACTCATCGCGGACCCGCTCTGAAGAAATACCGGTCAGGGACCCGCACAGCCCGGCAGCCGCCTGCCGTGTTTTGTCCTCGATTACAAATCCCAGCTGGGAAGAAAAACGGCAGGCCCTGAGAATACGCAGCGGGTCCTCGGCAAAGCGTTCCTCGGGCCTTCCTATGGCAACAATCCGGCCTGCACGTATTGCCTGTACCCCATCGTAAAGGTCGATCAGTCTGGCATCGGAAATATTCCAGGCCAGGGCGTTCATGCTGAAGTCCCGGCGGCTGAGGTCCTCTTCAATGGAGCTGGAGAACTCCACCCGGTCAGGATGCCTGGAATCGCTGTAAGTGGATTCGGTACGAAAGGTCGTTATTTCATACTGCTCCCCGCCAAGGAGAATCGTCACAGTCCCGTGGTCTATGCCGGTGGGAACGGTACGGTGAAAAATACGCTGAATTTCTGATGGGGTAGCGTCCGTGGCAAGATCGTAATCCGTGGGTTGAATACCCGCGATATCATTCCGTACCGCTCCGCCGACGATGTAGCACTGGTAACCGGCGGCCGAGAGAATTGTGTTGATGGTGCGTACGTTTTTTGGCACATGCATAGGCGTTCATGATTCAATCAGCAGGATACAAAGCTGTCAAGCGGGAACATAAAAAAAAGCCGCCCCCCTGAGGGGGACGGCTGAACAATGAAACGCTGGAGAGCCTGCTCTTACTGGAAGAGCTGAAGAACCGACTGGGTCTTCTGGTTCGCCTGGGCCAGCATTGCTGTTCCGCTCTGAACGAGGATCTGGTTGCGGGTAAAATCGACCATCTCTTCAGCCATGTCCGCGTCACGGATGCGGGACTCTGAAGCCTGCATGTTCTCCGCACCCACAGAGAGACCCTGGGAGGCGTATTCAAGCCTGTTCTGGTAGGCACCGAGATCGGCGCGCTGCTTGGATACCTTTTTCAGGGCTTCGTCGAGAACACCGATGGAGATGTTCGCCTGATCGGGCGTCTCCATGGAGATAAAGGTAGCCGTCTCGGGTACACCGTTGGCTCCCTGGACGCCGAGTCCCTGGGCGGTCATGGTACCGATGTATACGCGTTCCCGCTGATCCATGTTGGCACCGATATGGAACCACATTGAAGCGGTAACCACATTCTCTCCGGTCTGGGAAGCGAAACGACCGGTGAGCATGTTCATGCCGTTGAACTGGGCATGACTGGCAATCCGGTTGATCTCGTCAACGAGCTGAGAAATCTCAACCTGAATCTGCATCCTGTCTTCCGCTGAGTAGATTCCGTTGGAAGACTGTACTGCGAGTTCTCTCATTCTCTGCAGAATATCCTGGGTCTCCTGCAGGTAACCCTCGGTGGTCTGGATAAAGGAGATGCCGTCCTGGGCATTCCGTTCCGCCCGCTGCAGACCGCGGATCTGGGACCGCATTTTCTCACTTACAGCCAGTCCGGAAGCATCGTCGCCGGCGCGATTGATGCGCATACCGGATGAGAGGGCCTCCATGTTGCCGTCTACCCGTCGGTTTGAGAATTTGAGAGTACGCTGAGCGAAGTTTGCGCTCATGTTGTGATTGATGATCATAACATCCTCCGTGATGTTTTCGATAGGAACATCCTTGTTCCTTCACCTATACTGATCGGTACCTGAAAATAACTCTTTAGTTTTTTTTACACTACAAATTGCAAATACCATTAGCCTTTGGTATGCTGGGTATTACACAAAATGGACGGATGTTTACTGATAGGCGGAAAAGCGCCGGACAAAAACCTGCTTGGTCCCCGTATGAATGACTGGGACATCATTATTGCCGCTGACTCCGGGCTTCACCATGCCCGGAGTCTGGGCCTGACGCCCACGGAACTCATAGGGGATTTTGATTCCGTTGAGCAGCAATGTATCGATGATTATCCGGATATGATCATTCACCGGCATAAACCTGACAAGGACGAGACGGATACGGAACTTGGTATCGAACTTCTGCGTAGGCGGGGGGCCCGGAGAATCCATATTGTAGGAGGGGGCGGTGGCCGTCTGGACCATCTGTATGCGCTGTTATCCCTCTTTCACCGGGAGAATCCTCCCGACTACTGGTATACCCACCGTGAGCATATACAGCTCATTCAGGGAGAAATGCTGATATACCCGGGAATAAACCGCAGGGTATCCTTCTTCCCCCTTGGAACAGGGGAGTGCCGAATGAAGACCTCCGGTCTCAAGTGGCCCCTGGACAGCTTGCGCTGGAAGGTCGGGGATTTCGGCATCAGCAATATTGTCACTAATGAAGAAGTAAAAATTGAGATGAAAAAAGGAAAATTGATAATGGTCTATGATTTGGGAAACGAGGACAGCTTATGAGCGATGTATTTCATGAACTGTCCAGGTCTTTGGGAGACGAAGAACGTAAGGCTCTTCTCAAGAGGATCTCCGACAGTCTTAATTACCGTACCGATGCGGAAGACAACATCTACCATAAGGATCCCAACCGGGAAGAACGAAAAAAGCTCATAGAAAAAGAGGTTGCAGCTCTCAACTGGCTGCAGAGGTTTTTTCTGTGGATGAGAATGACTTTTTCCGGGAAACCCCTGAACCAGGTCGTCAGTGAGAACAAATTACGATCGATACAGCGGCGGGTGAACCGAAAGGTCCCGGGCTTCGCCGGATTCGATACCCAGGTATTGTATCCGGCCTTCGCACTGAAGGTTTTTGAGCTCTTCAAGGCTGTTCTGCCCCTCCGGGAGCCCTTTAAACGCTTCTGGTCTGAGGGTGAACATTTTCAGGCGATTCTGGCTGCCGTAATCGAGGAACGTCTGGGCGAACCTCGACAAAAAGTTGAAGATCTCATTACAACCGACGAAATGGTAGAGATTTATTCCCGGAAAGGAACCCGTGCTGCCGTTCGCAGCGAGTTTATTTCCAGGCTCCAGTCTTACACCGATACCCTGGGGGATGATATTTTTCATAACCTGGAGGAGGAAATTCTTCCCGTCTATTATATAAAGGAACTGGTAAGCTTTCCTTTTCATTCGTTTTTTGAAATGTTTCATTATGTACCGCCCCGGGACCCCGGAGAGAGCGCACCGTTTTTTAAAACCGCCTCCGCCAATTTGAGCCTGGATCTTATAGAGCGTCTCTACTATGCCGTCTATATTATTTCAAAGGCGGATGACAAAGGAGAACTGAACGTAAACCTTCTCAGGCGTCTGTTCAGTAATGAAGATCAGGATGACGTATACAGCGAAGAGCAGATAATTCAAGGCATTAAGGACGTAATCAAGCTGGGGAAAAGTTTTTACAACGATGTACCTCTGGCGGATATAATCCGATTTTTCCGCAAAGATCCCTATTATCAGCTGATTTTCTATATGCCCACAATGAATCTGAAGGATTTTTATCTGTCGATACTGAAAATCCGATTGCTTTCTGATCTCGATGAGGTGTTCGACAAGGTGCGGGATACCTATATTGAACGTGAGACGGCGAAATTTTTCAAGGAAAAACGCTACTTTAACTTTCCCTATTACCGGGTATACATGAGTATTGATTATAAAGCTGCTGATTTGCCCTTTTTTATCCATACTCGTTCAGTCTCTCTTGTCTATAATTATCTGAAGATTTTCTACCGGGAGTATATGCAGGAGATTGTCAGGATACTGGAACGGAACGTCCTTGATCAGAATCGAATTACCCGGGACCTTCTTTTGTCCCATGCCGCGAACCTGGAAGATCTGGAAGACAAGATAAAACAGTTCGACTATTCCCTTTCTCCGGACTCGGAGGACGGAAAGCTTTTTCAGCGTTTGCGTTTTTCCCTGGCCGGGGATCCTTCTCATCAGCGTATGTACCGGACCCTGGTGGTACAGAAGGACCGGGAGGTAAAAACGCTTCTCGACCGCTCCCACGAATCCCTGGAGGGACTCTCAAAAATATTCCAGGAACTCATTCTTACCAGATCCGACAGTATCAGGATACAGCTGAAAAGTCACTTTTTACTGAACGGAAAATCCACAAGCCTTGAATCGGCTCTTAAGCACTGGACCAGGCATATTAACGATTTTCTGATTCTTTTTAATCAGGTGCTGCGGATCGAAAAGGGCAGATCCTCGTAGTAGGATTTCAGGCGTTCACAGGTTTTGCGGGGATCCTCCACCAGGACTCTTTTGCCACCCATGAGCTCCGGTATTCCTATTTCATTGGGGTAGCGGGGAATGATGTGTTCATGCAGATGGGATATCGAAGCCCCGGCCGCCAATCCCATGTTTACTCCAACGTTGTAGGCATGGGGTTGATAGACCGAATCCAGCATATCCAGCAGATAGTTTCGCAGCTGCCAGAGCTCCGTCTGTTCTTCGTCGGAAAGCGTGCGTAAATCCTCCGTATGCCTCAGAGAGAAAATCAGCAGGTGACCTGGATTGAAGGGATAGAGATTGACGCTGACCCCGAACCTGGCAGTACAGAAGACAATGAGATTGCTTACATCCGTATCGCCCCGGGTCAGTTTGCACAGAATACACCCGTCGGGGCGCTTGCCGTGAACATAATCGCCCTTGGCGAAATTCAGAAAATAATCCATGGGAATGCCGTTCTCCTAGTCTGTTTCCGGCAGGACGATCAGGGGTTCATCACTCTGGTCCCGGAAAATTTCCAGCAGGACCGGGTATTCCTGCAGCAGCGCTCCGTATTCCTTGAGGACCTCAATGCGGCTTATTTCCCGGGTACGGGCGCTTGAAGCGGCTTCCAGCGCCTGGACGGCTATTTCATGACTTCTTTCCAGATAGGCCAGATAGTTCTCTTTTACCTTTCGGTAAAGATCCAGGTCCGGAAAGCTGTAATCGGATAGGCTGATATCGAAATCCTGAAGCTGGGGTATCTCACGGGTTATGCGGGCGTTCAGGGCCTCCTCGAAGTCCGCAGCACCCAGGTCGAAATTTTCATCCTCGACAAGCGTACGTAGGGCATCGGCAAAGAGAGTTTTTACATCAGTTTCGATTACCTGGTAGGTTTCAAGAAGAATGTCGCTGTAATCACTGGTTTCAGCGTTTATACCCGCCCTTTGAAAAATCTGCGGTAAGGACTGGGGCCGAAGACGATAACGAAATAAAGCCTTCACACGAAGCGCAAAATCCACTTCTGCATCCGCATAGTTCTCATACGCCCCGGCGGAAGGGAGTTCCCCGTTAAAATCGAGGGAGACAGTCTGCTCCTGAAGGCGTATATGGAACAGACGCAGGTTTGTGGGTAACAATCCCTGCCACATCCACTGAAAGCTTCCCGGGGAGAGAACCGGATGATCATAACCGTTGGTCTTTGTCAGAACGACCCCGTAGGAACCCTCGGGAATACGGAAAGAAACATAGCCGAAATAGAATACCGTAGCGGCAATAATAATGAGAAGGACCAGGGTAAAAATAAACTTCTTCATTCAGGTTACTCTCCAATACCTAATATTTTGGCCATCTGATTGAAATCCTTTACAATTCCATCGGGTTGTATGTGTAAAACGCGGGGCTCAGAGTTTCTCATTCGCAAAGACCGCCTGTCCCCCGCAAACAGAAGGGTCCGCATTCCAAGGGAAGAGGCTGCAGCTATATCGTTGAGCATGTCGTTCCCGACATAGAGTACGCGTGATGGGTGCGCCAGGTATTCTCCGCCGAGATTTACCAAAGCTTTTTTAAACAGAGCGGGATCAGGTTTCGCCATATCTTCACAATACGACCAAATGCACAATTTGTCTTCAAAGACGGAAAAACTCTCTCCAAAAAAATGCTTCATCATAAGGGGGGTATAAAACTGGGCATTGGATACTACACCGATGCGGAAACGGCCCCGAAGCAGTTCCAGAACATCCCTGCTTCCCGGCATCGGCCAGACCCTGTTTCTGGAAAGTTCATGCAGCAGGGCAAGCTCTTCCGCCAGAGTCGATAACTTGGCACTGGAAATGTCTGTATAGATTTTTCCGAGCACCCGCTTCCAGATGGATCTGATTTCCACCTCGGGATGGAGGGTACCCCCCGCTTTTTTCTGCCGATGGTCCTTCAGTATCTCTTCCTTAACGAGCTCATCCACCGGGACGTCCTCAGGAATCAGAAGATCCATCTCCCTGAGGACCATACTGCGAAAAGTGTCGCCTGCTGTATCCTCCATGACGGTTCCCACATCACCGCTGGAACTGATTACCAGGGTACCGTACACATCGAACAATACCGCATCGACGGTATTAAGATCCGGCAGCAGGGCCGGAACGCCTGTTGGTTCGGGTTCCAGAGGAGAACAGTAACGGCAGAAATGTCGTCCGTAATCGACACTGGAGACAGTACTCATTACACGTCATTTTATTCTTTACACCCGTAACTATCAAGATTCATGGCCATTTTTTAAATAGTATGCTACATTTTAGCATCGTGAGATTTTCCGGAACAAGATACTGGTTCATTCACTTTCTTCGCCGTTTGTCTCTTTTTCTTTTTTTGTATGTCTGCATAGTCATGACGGTGTTTGTGATCGGGAATTTCCAGAACTTTCTCGATTCCACCCTGGAGAGAATCCTGCTGATTCTGGAAACCACCGCCATGATCGGCGGCATTTCACTGTTCTTCCTCATTATCCTGAGCCTTTTTCTGGCAGTATTCGGCAGGGAATTATCCATTGCAGTCTGGATAAGCTCTTCTCTGGGACTTTTTACCCTTGTAATGCTGCTCTTTTTTGTAAAATTCCTGAAGGCATGGCTGTATTCTCCGTGAACGAGGTGGTTTTAAAAACCAGGCCCGAGATCCACAGAATCCGTTACGCCTGTACACCCATAGAAGAACTGTTCAGATCTCTTCCATCGGTCCTGAAAACAGGGTACCCGATTGAGGAACTGCGGAGCTACTGTTTGAAATTCCTGCGCGGACAGGGCTGCGAACCCGCACTGCGGGGGTTTAACGGCTTTCCCGAGGACATCTGTATCTCCGTAAACAATGTGGCGGCCCACGGAGTTTCCACTGCGGAGGTACTGCAGGAAGGCGACCTGGTTACGATAGACGTAACCACCGTGCGGGATGGCTGGCACGGCGACGGTGCCTGGACCTTCGCTGTCGGCAGACCGGGGCCGGCGGCCAAAAGACTTCTGCGCTGCGCCTGGCAGGCCACACGGGAGGGGATTCTCGCGCTGAAGGCGGGGTTCTATCTGAGTGAGGTAGGGAAGGCCATTGATTCTGTTGCCCGCAGGTACGGCTGTACGGTGCTGCCGTATTTTGTAGGACACGGCATCGGCCGAAGCATACACGAAGAGCCGAAGGTCCTGCATACGCTGGTGGACCAGCTGCCATGTCCTGTTGTTCCGGGCCTTGTGGTGACCATAGAGCCCATTGTGTCCCTTGGCGGATCTGCCACAAAGCTTCTGGATGACGGATGGTCCCAGACGACGGTGGACGGGAGCCTGACTGCCCAGTTCGAGCATACCGTTGCGGTTTTTTCGACCCATACAGAGGTTCTTACCATGCGAAATCAGCGTGACCTGCTGCTTGACTTTCCCCCGTTTATCTAATAATATGCGCCCTGCAAACGCCGACTTAGCTCAGCTGGCCAGAGCACGTGACTTGTAATCTCGGGGTCGTCAGTTCGAATCTGACAGTCGGCTAACCTACAAGCTCCCTTAGGGGAGCTTTTTTATTGTCCTGTAAGGAATTACGTGGTATTATTGATGTGCGTGATTTTGGCTGACAGCTGATTAAATGCACGTTTTTGGGTACACTGTAGACAAATTCAGAATAGGTAAAAATCGTTTTTAACACGGGATACCAAGAAGCACCGAAGCGCTTCTTGTCGCAGGTAGATATTATATATACTACTGTTTTTTCAGGTAGAAAGATCACATTGATTTTATTGCACAATGTGTTTCTATTTCATTGTTTCTACGTAATATTCATTTCCCGGGTTAATCGTGTGGGGGTACCTGTGAGCAGTTTGTTATGGATAACTTATGCACTGGAAAGGGTTTCAGGATAGATAGGCAGCAGGGCAAATACTTGCTGAGTTGCTATGTTATTTAGTTGAGAAAATGTATCATTTAAAGAAAAATTATTGATCTGAAGTGAAAGTTTTATATAATGAGACGATGACAAATCGTGATATACATAAGAATATCGTTAAGATATTGAGTCTAAGCTTAGCGCTCCTTGCGGTAACTTTTCTGGTATATGAAACCGGTGGCATTAAACATGTCTATTCTCATTCAATGTATCCGATCATCCTGCTTGCAGGGTTATGGTTCGGAGCAAAAGGCGGTATTCTTACTGCATTTATTGCAGGCCTGTTGCTCGGACCGAAAATGCCCATGGATGTAGCTACCGGAGAGATCCAGACCTTCATTAACTGGATTTTTAGGCTCTTCATTTTCATTGGTACTGGTGGGATTTGGGGCTCCATAATTGATTACCTGCGGTCTCGTCTGGACATGTTGAAATGGGCAAGTCGACATGATCCGGAAACCGGTATTGGAACTTTATCTCTCTTTGAGGACCGTTTCTATCAGCTACAGGAAGAGTCGCCCGCGGATAAACAGATCGGAGTGTGCTTATGCTCTGTTGAAAACTATGATGAGATTGTAAGCACCTTCGGTATGAGGTCAGGAGAATCTGGCATACTTCAGTTTACAGAGAGGGCGGGGAAGTACTGTCCGGAAGGAGCTTCTGTTTTCCTGAAACGCATGGGCAAGCTGGTCATTCTCGTTCCTGATTTTAATGAAGATATGGAAACTGAACTTGCGCCGCGGATAAGACAGATTACAGTGGAACCTTTTCATATAGACGATATCCCGATTCACTTGGAACTGTCGGTGGGATTTCATCAAACCAAAATCGGGACTGACGATTCAGCTCTCGAGCTTGTAAGAAAGGCAACAATCGCACAGGAGGAAGCACAACGCCTCGATAGCGAGTATGTGGTGTATACACCAGGTCTGCAGACTATACCTAAAGAAGCTATTGCTCTTATCGGAGAGCTCCGACGAGCAATAGACAAAGATGAACTCTATCTTGAATACCAGGCCAAAGTTACAGTAAATGAACATCGTCTTATCAGTGCCGAAGCTCTGGTACGCTGGAAGCACCCAGGCCTGGGGATTATCAGTCCCGGAGCATTTATTCCTTATGCAGAGAAAAGTGATCTTATAAACCCCATGACAGAATGGGTCATTGAGAAAGCACTCCTGCAGCTCAGGCAATGGCAGGAGCAGGGATTCTTTACAAAAATAGCGATCAATATCTCTACCAGAAACCTTCAAGTCGCTGGCTTTGCGGATCGCCTTAAAGAGCAGCTCGAGAAGTATAAAATCAGTCCGGAATCAATAGAGCTGGAAGTGACAGAATGGACTTTCATGAAGGATCAGCAGAATGTCCTTGAGTCGCTTGAGAAACTGTCGCAGATTCCGATCTTTCTGGCGATTGACGACTTTGGGACCGGGTATTCTTCTCTGCAGTATATTAACCGAATCCCTGGCAATTCCATAAAAATCGACAGATCCTTTATCAATCAGATCGATAATGACCCGGGTGTTTTTCAGGTTGTTCGTGCAGCTGTGAGAATCGGTCATGCCCTTGGAATGGAAGTTGTTGCCGAAGGGGTTGAAACGGATATTCAGTACAACATGGTACAGAAAGCTCAGTGTGATGCGGTCCAGGGGTATTACATACACCGACCGAGTAGTCCCGAGGAATTATACAATCAGTATGTAGGTAAAAAAACCAAGAACGATAATTAATGTTAGCTTATGAATGAATTATGCACCTCAGAAGACACCCGGGATTAACCGATAACGCACGCGAATCGCATAATCCCGATAGCCTGGTAATTCTTCCTGTAGAGTTTTATCTTCTAGTATAGTTCTAATAACGGTAATGATCAGTGCCACTATTACTGGAATGATTGTCCAAACAGAGCTTAAAGCAAGCACAATGCCCGGTAGCGCTATAATATTTCCAGCATAACCAGGATGTCTTACAATCTGATATGGACCACTGTCACAAACTTTATGCTCCCGGTCCGTTTGAATACGAACCACACTAGAGAAGAAACTGTTCACTACCAAAGCACAACCACCAATGGTGTAGCCAAGAATAATCAATATTAAGCCAGCGATATTGAGCCATAGCGGAAATACAGGTGACCACCCAAAGCGGTGATCTAGTCCTGCTGCAATAAATAACGGAAAAGTTACACTCACAGCCATTAATGGAGCAAGTACTTTATCCCACGACTTCACATTCTGTGCTTTGCCCATTTTCCCTCGTTCTGTTAGCAATCCTGGATGCCTTTTTTCTGCCAAAATACGAGGGACGATACTCGCTACAATTATCAATACTGAATAAAACCAACCCTGCCACCAACCGAGATCCCATCCGCTTATCACGAGAATCAATGGTATGAGGAAAAGAGTAAAAATTAATCCACCCAAATCTTTGAGATTTACTGTGTTAGATTCCATACTTATTCCTCCTTATCAATTGTATATCTGCTATCTAAAAATTTGAAGATAACATTGCGCCTAACGTTCCGCGAATATGAGAAGTTGTCGAAGCGAAGCGCAGGCACTTTGGATGGATCCGAAGGCGGAACCACACATTCGCTCCTATGTGCTGAATCGTTCGCGCGTTAAATCAAGAAAATATTTAACTGATGCTTTCTCATTAGTTTCCTCGTTGAAAACATACTCATCCGACATTCTATCGATATATAAAATCCCATCTAAATGGGCAATTTCATGCTGAAAGCACCGAGCCATTTTGTCTTTTGTTTCAACTGTATGAAACTCTCCCAATCTATCCTGATACTTGACGATAATGTTCTTAGAGCGACTAACCCGCATTTCTCACAAATAAAATGAAAAAGAGGGCCTTTTTATGATAAATT
>NZ_MWQY01000024.1 GCF_002087085.1 Marispirochaeta aestuarii
CAGAAAAGCCTATCGACCGCCGCCTGTTCATGCATATCTATGTGCGTTCGCCCTGCCCTTGACCCTTTTTGCCCTGATCCGTATATTTCCATTGATTCTACTGCAATCGAAAAGGAAAAATCCTATTACAATTGGAATCAGGAGGAAGATATGAAGGTTAATCCCATCGGTGATCGCGTATTGGTGAAACTTGAAGAGGTGGAGGAAAAGACCGCGAGCGGTATCTTTATTCCCCAGACTGCTCAGGAGAAAACTCAGACCGGTATTGTTGAGGCCGTCGGGGATGACGAAAGCATCACCGTAAAGCCGGGGCAGAAGGTAATGTACGACAAGTATGCCGGCACTACCATCAAGGTTGACGGAAAGGATATGCTCCTCGTCCGTATGTCCGACGTCATGGCAATAATCGAATAAAACGACCAGTTCAGTCCTGTACAAGGGCCTTCCGTCGCAATGACGGAAGGCTTTTTTTCAGCTCTCCCGGGAATACAGAAAGGATTCGAGCTCCCGCAGAATAGTATCCCGGGTTCCGAAACATCGCCTGGTTGCAGGAAGGGAATCAAGAAAAACCCCGCCGTAGTTCTTCTTCAGAATCCTGGGATCACAGATTACCACCGCCCCCCGGTCGGAGGAGGAGCGGATCAGACGACCGAAGCCCTGCTTGAAACGCATAACCGCCATGGGAAGGGAAAGCTGAAAGAATGAGTTGCCTCCCCGGGCTTCGACGGCTTCCATACGGGCCTGGAGTACCGGGTCGGAGGGAACGGTAAAGGGCAGCCGGAAAAGGATAAGCAGGGTAAGGGTTTCTCCGGGGCTGTCCACCCCTTCCCAGAATGATTCGGTTGCCAGCAGAACGCTCCCCGTATCGCTGTTGAAACGCTCCAGCAGCCGGCTTCGATCGTCATCCCCCTGACGAAGGACCGAAATACCCGCTTCCTCCAGAGGAGGAGCCAGGAAATCATGGACCTCCTTCAGCATGGCGTAGGAGGTAAAGAGCAGAAGCCCCCGCCCTTCACTCAGGAGCAGAAGATCCCTGGCCAGACGGGCGGAGAAATCGATGTAGTCCGGCTCCTTCGGGTCCGGGGCCTCCTGGGACACACACAGAAGAACATTGGATTTGTAGGGGAAGGGAGAGGGGAATCGTCCTGTATGATGGGGATACTCCGTAAGCCCCATCCGATCCTCCCAGTAGCTGAAATTCTCCTGGATGGTCAGGGTTGCGGAGGTCATGATCACCGTGTCGAAGGGATCATACACCGCTTCCCGCATAAGGGAGCTGACCTCCAGGGGGCTGACGGTAAAAAACAGATGAGTTTCCCGGCCGATTCGTTTGGCCTCGATCCAGAAAACCTGGTCGGGACGGTTTTCCCGCTCCCTGAAGGAATCGCAGACCATAAGAAATCCGGAGAGACGTCGCTGGATAACCTTCAATTCGTGCAGGGCAGGTTCCTCTGCAGCGTCATCGGGCAGGGACTCGGCGATTCGGCCCAACAGGGTATAGAGTTCACCCAGGGGTTTGCGGATCTCGGCTATCTGGTTTGAAACCACAAGATCAATACCCTCTTCCGCCCCATGAACAGCAGCACCCCTCAGACGATAGCTCGACGCCCCGGACATAAGGGGAAGAATGGCAGCCTCCGCCGCTTCCAGGGCCTCCCGCAAATTGCCGATGGCCTGGGGGGCCCGGGAACTCAAGCGGGTGTCCGGAACCAGGGGTTCAATCTTGACCAGGGCCCCGAAGCTGCGATTCCTGCGTCGACGGAGAAGCCGGGAAAGCTGTTTGTAGATGGACAGGCGTCCGAGGCTCATGGAAAAATAGGAGGTGGCGTTGCGCTCCACATTATGGGCTTCGTCAAAGACGATTTTGTGAAAAGGCGGGAGCACCGCGGTACCTTCAAAACCGAGCTCCTCCAGCCTCAGGGCAAGATCGGAAAAAAGCAGATGATGGTTTACCACCAGCACCTGGGCGGCAGCGGCCTTGCGGCGGGCCCGTATCACAAAACAGTTTTCCCGATGCCGGCAGCGAAGGCCCAGGCAGGAATCCGCCTCGGAGTTGATCCGGTTCCACAGTTCCCTGGGAGGCAGAATGGGCAGATCGCTCAGGGAACCCGTCTCAGTCACCCCGGCCCATTCTCTGATGGATTCCAGGTCGTGTCCCTCTTCCCGAAACAGGGAATCCTCCTCCAGGGCCTCGTTCAACCTGTGCAGGCACAGATAGTTTCCCCGTCCTTTTACCAGGGCGCAGGAAACCCTGGACTTCATGATTTTCAGGACCGTGGGAATATCCTTGTCCAGAAGCTGGTTCTGAAGATTGATGGTACCCGTGGATATCACCACCCGCTGGCGGTTCTTTTCCGCCCAGGCGATGGCCGGAACCAGATAGGCGAAGGACTTTCCAACCCCGGTCCCTGCTTCGATAAGACTGACATCGTTCTCGTTGAAACTGCGGCAGACCTCTTCGACCATGGCGATCTGGGAATCCCGTTTCTCGTACCGGATCTCCTCTGCCAGAGGTCCCTCGGGAAGAAGCAGCCCCGTCAGCATTGCCGAATCAAGAGCTGAAATCTCTGATTCCCTGACCGCCTCGGACACCACGTAGATATCGCTGACCTGGTTGTCAATTATGTAAAAGCCGACCCCCCGATTGCCCAGGTAGGAGGCTATTCCCAGATCGGCACTGCTGGGTGTAAGGTTGCCGGAGGGATGATTGTGAATAACCACATCCGCCGTTTCCAGGTAGGGGCTCAGGGCGGGAACGGAAATCCTGTTTCCCCGGGCCCCGATCATTACGGAAGAAACGAGTCCTTCGTCGTTTATCGTCCCGATAAAAAAGACCTCATTACCCGAAGCCTCCGCGACAGCATCGGATATATTGTCCACTATATGGGGCAGAAAGTAGTCCTGGATTCTCATTCCGAGGCAAGCAGTTCCATCACGGTTTCGACAATACCCCTGAAATGCGTTTCGACCCTGGCGGCAGTATCGATTACCTCCTGGTGATTCAGGGGCTGATCCAGAATTCCGGCGGCCATGTTGGTAATGCAGGAGAAACCTACTGTTCCCATACCCAGGTAATTCGCCATAATAACCTCGGGCACCGTTGACATTCCCACCATGTCGGCCCCGATTTTTTCCAGCATTCTGATTTCCGCCGGGGTCTCGTAACAGGGACCGCTCAAGCCCGCATACACCCCCTCCTTAAGGGGATATTCGAGCCTGGCACTGATACGCTTTCTCAAAGCCCGGGAATAGGCATCGCTCATATCCGGGAACCGGGGACCAAGATCCCCGTTGTTGGGTCCCACGAGGGGATTTGCGCCCATGAGATTAATATGGTCCCGGATCAGTACAATCTGTCCCGGCTCAAAATCGGGATTTATGCCCCCTGCTGCATTTGTGACGATCAGTCGTTCCACTCCAAGGGCTTTCAGAAGCAGTACCGGTTTGACTACATCCTGTATGGCGTGTCCCTCGTAGTAGTGGAAACGTCCCGCCAGCAGGGCATAATCTCTGCTGATTTTCAGGAAACCCCGGTGGCCTTCAACGGTGGGTCTGGGCATACCCTGGATCTGTGAATAATCGATCGCCGTTCCGGACAGGGAATCCGCGATCTTCGACAGACCGGAACCGAGGATTACCCCTGTCCGGGGCCTGAACTCTGTACTCTTTTCCAGGGACTTCCGGAAGGCTTCTATCGTAGTGTAATAGTCCGCCATAATTTTACCTCCTGACCACATGAAGGGAATTATCCCCGCTGATAAGGAAAAGATCAAGCAAGCAGTGTCCTCCGCGGAGAACCGGGCAATACCTGCACATTGACAGAAATTTTTCAACATGGTACTAGAGGAAAATCATTTTATTATAGCCTTGCCGCTTACCATAAGGAGCATGACATGGTGGTTATGAAATTTGGCGGTACCTCCGTCCAGAACGGTGAATTTATCGATCGGGCCCTGGATATCGCGGAGAAACAGCTCGACAGCGCACCCCTTCTTATCTCATCGGCCATGGGCAAAACCACTGACGCCCTGGTTGCGATTACCGATCTTGCCGAACAGGGCATGTTCGGTGAGGCTGAAAAAGAGCTGAACACCCTGAAGGACAGACACCTGGCCGTAGTGGAAGGATTTCTGAGCGGTCAGGAGCTTGCTGACTGCCGACGGGCCATCGATGAGCTCTACCTTCAGCTGATCGCCCTGGTACGGGGATCGAGCCTCCTCCATGAATGCAGCCCCCGAAGCCGCGACGCGATTCTGGCGTTCGGGGAGCTTCTGGCCACAACCATCATCTATTACCGTGCTCTGGCCCGGGGAATGGACGCTCATTGGATTGATTCACGGGACTGCATTATTACTGATGACAACTTTACCAGCGCTGCTCCCGATTTTGATGCCACAAACAAAGCGATAAAAAAACACGTAAAACCCCACCGGGGCCGCCTCATTATTGCCCAGGGATTTATCTCCCGCACCGCCGAAGGTACCACCACAACCCTGGGACGGGGAGGCAGCGACTATACTGCCGCTATCTTCGGAGCCGCCCTCAAGGCTGAAGAGGTACAGATATGGACCGATGTTAACGGTATCCTGACCTCCGATCCCCGGCTGGTGCCCGGTGCGCGCACAATCGACAAGATAACCTACGACGAGGCCGCGGAGCTCGCGTTCTTCGGTGCCAAGGTCGTGCACCCCAGTACCATCCAGCCCGCGATCCGTCATGGTATTCCCGTGTGGGTCAAGAACAGCGGAGACCCGAATCATCCCGGGACCCTTATCTCCTCCGAGGTCTCAGGAAGCGGGCTGCGGGCGATCGCAGGCAAAAAAGGTGTTACCCTTATGAATATATCCTCCTCGAGAATGCTGAACGCCTACGGCTTTCTGAGCAGGATATTCACGATTTTCAACACCTATAAAACCTCCGTAGATCTCGTGGCCACTTCGGAGGTCAGCGTCTCCATGACCATCGACAACACCAGGTTCCTCAGGGAGATAACCGAAGAACTCGAAAAACTGGGACAGGTAAAGATCGTACAGAAAGCGGGCATTATCTGCATGGTCGGTTTCAATCTGTGGAGGGACTCCGCATTCATCGCCCGGGCCTTTTCCGCCCTGGAAGGAATCCCCATAGAGATGGTATCCCTGGGGGCTTCGGATATAAACCTCTCCTGCGTTGTTCCGGACGAATACGCTGACCAGGCAATCAGGACCTTACACCAGAAGCTTCTTGAGGAGAGTTAGTGAACCTTCCGTTTTATAAATTGAGGGTTGGTAAAAACGATACGCTCCTTGTAAATCTTATGGGGGACGCTCTTCCTGATGAGGAGATTCTTCCCTTCATCGTGCGCAGTATGTGTCGGCGGCATCGAGGCATCGGTGCCAACGGGCTGGCAATCCTGCTGGACCATCCAGAGGCCGGGGCAGACCTCCGCTGTTTCAATCCCCGGGGAGAAGAGCTGAAGAGCTTTTTCGATCCCCTCCTGGGTGCCGCCAGGTACCTGTTTGACTCCGGCTTCGCGGGAACCAGGGCCATTACCATCTCCACCCCCGGGGGAATCAAGAGCGTCGAAGCCATCGACAGCGCCAACTTCCGTATTTCCCTGGGAAAGCCTCTTGATATCGAAGGGAATCAACTGAAGGAGATGATAAGCAGGGACACGGGCAGGTACCTTTCCCTGGATGGTAAAACCTATCCCGTTACCCCGGTTGTCCTCGGTCAGCTATTCGGGGCCCTCTTTTTCAACACGCATCCCAGAAAAGGGAAGAAGAAGACCGGCAGGGCCCTGGCCAAGGCGGGGCTCTTTGCCAGGGAGTTTCATCCCCTGTTTATCCAGCTCTATTCGGACGATGACATATCCTTCTGGCCCTGGTGGAAAAAAGGCTACGGACTCCGGGAGACAAGTCTTGCCGCCGGGGCCGCGGCTGTAGCGGCGGCGGTCAGAGGGTTTACCAGCCGCTCGCTGATGACCCGCTGCGGAAAGGATGATTTCTACATTGAATGGAAGGACCCCGAGGGAGAACTCCTTTTAACCGGGGGTGCAGAATATGTCTTTACCGGGGATTACTACTTCGACGAGGAACCCTTTTACAGCGAATAGGGGGCCCTCAGGAAGCCCCCCCCTGAATCACGACAAGCCTTTATATTTCGTTTATGTCATACTCGCTGATTTTTCGGTGCAGGGTCTTGCGGCCTATGCCCAGAACCTCTGCGGTCCTGCTCTTGTTGCCGTTGCAGTAATTGAGGGTACTCTCGATAATAACCCTCTCGGCTTCCTCCATACTGACCCCGAGATCGATCTTGATGTAGGTTCCCTCTTCTCCGGTGACCACACTGGGAGGAAGGTCTTCGGTGGTGATAATATTTCCCTTGCAGAGCACCACCGCGCTCTCTATCGAGTTTCTGAGTTCCCGGATATTCCCGGGCCAGGAATAGTTATAGAGGGCAAGATTCGCTTTATGGTCAATTCCCTCGATACTCTTGCCGTTCTCCCCGGCGAACTCCTTGAGAAAGGCGGCAGCCAGCAGCGGGATATCCTCCTTTCGTTCCCTCAGGGGAGGAACATGGATATTCACCACATTGAGACGGTAGTAGAGGTCCTCGCGGAAATTCCCCTTTTCTATCTCCGCTTTCAGGTCCCGGTTGGTGGCCGATATTATACGCACGTCCACCTCCTGGGTCTCCTCTCCTCCTACGCGCTCGAAGCGCTTTTCCTGAAGAACCCGCAGGATCTTTATCTGCACCGACTGGGAGATCTCCCCGATTTCGTCCAGGAAAATCGTACCCGTGTGGGCCAGCTCAAAACGCCCCCGCTTGCGGGCCACCGCCCCGGTAAAGGCACCTTTTTCATGGCCGAAGAGTTCGCTCTCCAGAAGGCTCTCCGACAGGGCGGCACAGTGAACCTTTATGTGGGCTTTGTCCTTGCGGGGAGAGAGCTTATGTATGGCATCGGCAATCAGTTCCTTGCCAACACCGCTTTCTCCGGTAATAAGCACCGATGCCTTGGTGGCGGCAACCTGTTCCACCACCTCCATGACCCGACGCATCTGGGAACTCTTTCCTATTATCCTGGCGTAGCGGTTTCGCTCCCCGATAAGATCGATCTCCTCCTGCAGCGCCCGGTGCTGGAGGACAAGTTCCCGGTTCTGAAGGGCCCGTTTTACCATAAGGGAGAGGCGGTCCAGGTTCAGGGGTTTGGTGATAAAATCATATGCCCCGTCCCGCATGGCATTGACGGCGGATTCGATGGTACCGTGGCCGGTCAGAATGATGACCGGTACCGTGGGATAGGCGGAGGCGACCTTTTTTAACAGCTCCTCTCCGGACATCTCGGGCATCTTGAGGTCGGTAATGATAAGATCGATCTCTTCAGAGTTGATTACAGCCAGGGCTTCCTTGCCGTCTGCAGCCAGAAAGACGTTGTAGTCCTCCAGCTCCAGGGCCTTGCCGAGACCTTCGCGAATATTCTTTTCGTCATCTACAATCAGTACATTAAACTTCATTGCTCTGCCATCCTAGTAAACGCTGCTCCTTCTGCGGAACAGGCAGGGTTATGGTAAAGGTGGTGCCTTCCCCTTCCCGGCTCTCCAGGTTTATCTCGCCCTGATGCTCTTTGATTATCTTGTAGACCAGAGTCAGCCCCAGGCCGGAGCCAAAATCCTTGGTGGTAAAATAGGGTTCGAATATCTTGGTCATATTCTCTTCCGGGATACCGACTCCCGTATCCCGTATGGAGAGCTCCACCTGGTCGTCCCTGGCAATGGTTTCGACCCGCAGGGTTCCCCCCTCGGGCATGGCGGATATGGCGTTCTTGACGATATTCAGAAGCGCCTGCTTCATGTATTTTACATCCAGCTGCAGTTCGGGCATCCTGTCGTCCAGGTTGAACTCCAGTCGGATCTTCTGTTCTTCCAGCTCGTAGTGGATAAACTCAAAGAGTTCGTGAACAAGATCATTCAGGTTCTGGGCGACAAGATTGACGTCCATGGGACGGACTGCAAAAAGGAAATCGACGATTATACCGTTGAGGCGATCCACCTCTTCATTGACGATATCCAGGTAGTTCTGGATCGTCTCGGTATTCTTTCCGTTTGCTCCGTTGCCCAGGGCCTTCTGAATGAGCTGAATATGGATACTGATGGAGCCCAGAGGGTTCTTGATCTCATGGGCCACTCCGGCTGTCAGGGTTGTAAGGGCAGCGAGGTTTTCGGCCCGACGCAGGCGGGCCTCCTTGGCCTTCTTTTCCGTAATATCCTCGATATGGAGCAGTCCGCCCTGAATACGTCCTTCCCGCACCAGGGGCATCATGGTACAGGAGAGCACCCGGGTCGAAGCGCTGGTCTGCAGGGAGATCTCCTTGTCCTCGATGTTCTCATGCTCCACCAGGGCTTTATGAAAGAACTCGCTCAGGCTGCTGTCCGCAAGGGCGTCCCACAGGGGCCGCTCAACAACGTCGCCGTTCTTGAAGGGAAAGAGCCTTTCCGCCGCCTTGTTCAGCAGTATTACCGAATGCTTCTCATCAAGGACCACAACTCCATCGGTCATGGAATAGAGGACCATCTCAAGAAGTTCATTCTCCTGGACAACATCCATAATGAGGGAGCGTATCTGGTCTATATTGAGTTTTCCGATCTTTTTCAGGGCCCTGTTCAGAAACTTTCTCACCGGACCCCTCCGTACAGAAGTCCTTCAAGGAGCAGATCGGGATTCTGGTTGTAGCCTTCGAACATCTTCCTGGCCCGGGTAAGCCGGTCAAGCAGGTTTTCCATCCGGGCAAGATCCACTCCGGGAAGTCCCTCACGAAGCCTGAGTCGAAGAAGCTCCTGGACCTCTTCCAGGAGAGGAAGAAAACGCTCTTTTTTCTGGAGCATGCTGAAAACTTCCGAGAGGTCTCCCTGAGAGTCGTTTCCCAGGGCCAGGTCGGCGACGGTTTCGGCATGCCTGCGAATCTCGCCGGCCCCCAGATCAAAACCGAGGAAATACTCCCTGAGGGAACGGAATTCCCCGGAGGGTTCCCGGAAAATTCTGTCCAGGACCTGACGCTCTCCCCGGCTGTCCCGTTCCTTGAAGGCATAGGGCCGCACCCGGGACAGGATTGTCGGGATGAGGGCGGCCCGTTTGGAAGTGGTCAGGATAAAGTGAACGCCCTCCGGCGGCTCCTCCAGGATTTTCAGAACCGCGTTGCGGGCCGAATCCATCATGGACTCGGCATTCTCCATAATAATGATTTTCGCTTTACCATGTCCCGTTGTCCGGGCCCAGTATGCAAGATTCCGCACCATAAAGATGGGAATATGGCTCAGATTCGAAGCCTTCAGTACGGATGCCGCCTCTTTGGCGATGGAAGAGATGATCTTTTCCGCCCTGGTTTCGGCAAGTTCTCCCGCCGCCGGGTCAAGCTCGTCCAGCAGTTCCTCGAGGGCATCAAGGGAGGAACGGGCTCCTTTGAGCCTGCTTTCTTCCCCTTCCCAGAGCCAGGGATCGAAACGCCGCGTCAGCTTGCGCGCCCCCCGGATAACCAGGTAACGGGCAAAATCCTTTCGGGAGCGGCGCAGGACCTCGAGACTGCCATCCAGTTCCTGCTGGAAATAACGGGGCCCGAGCATGCCCAGATCCGGATGGGTCAGGGTACGATGCTTGCGGCAGTCCGGACAGGAGCAGGACCACTCCCGTTCCCGGGAACAGCTTAATCCCCGGGCCAGTTCCAGAGCGGCGGAGAGTTTTCCGCAGAAGGAGGGGCCGAAAAAAAGCAGTGATGAAGGAAGACGCTGGTTCTCCAGATCTTCCATGAGGCGTGATATTACGTGTTCCTGATCAAGAATGTTTTCAAACACCTTTATAGCTCTCTCCCAGGGGAATATGTCCGGGAATCTGCGTTTCCGGCAGAACCCCGGTTATAAACTGTGCAAAAAGACTCTCGTCGATTATCCGACGGGTATCGACAAAGGGCTGGGTCTCAAGGACAAGGAGGATCAGAACACTCAGAACAATTCCTTCGCCAAGTCCCCAGAAGAAGCCCAGAGCCCTGTCGAGATTTTCCAGGTGTACCGCTTCGATAAGCCGATACAGAAGGCCTTCTGCTATCTTCAGAATTAAATATACGGACAGAAAGATTGCCAGAAAAGCTATAACCCTGTTCCAGGGAGAATCGCCAAATACTCCGGCCAAAAAGTCCCCTCCGGCGGCGGAAAACAGGATTCCCCCCACAATACCGCCGCCGATGGCGGCTACTGCAGCGAGCTCGGTAATAAAGCCCTTTATGAGGCACCTGATTACCATGACCAGCATTATGGTTGCAAAAATATAGTCCAATACCCCCGGATTCATCGGTGAAGAACCGTCTCCCCGTAAATTTTCATTATCAGATCTCCACAGCTTTGGGCAGCGTTGAGTCCGCATATCCGCCTTGCGGCCTCTCCCATGCGCAGGCGGATCTCCTGGGAGGAAACCAGCTCCAGAACGGCCTTCCTCAGAAAACCGGCCGATGCCTCATCTCCGGAAAGTATCCGGGCGGCCCCCCGCTCTGCAAAGAATGCTGCGTTACGCAGCTGATCCCCCCGGCTGCCCTCCGTTCCAAGGGGAATCAGAAGCATTGCCTTTCCCAGGGTTCCGCACTCCCACAGGGTTCCGGCCCCCGCTCTGCTTATAACTACATCCGCTGCCGCCAGAACGTGGGGCATCTCCTCGTGAATATACTCCCGCCGTACATAGCCGGGTCGGGGACTGTCGCTCCCGTTTCCCCCACCGGTCTGGTGCAGAACCTCCGCATGAGGCAGGATATCATCTATCACCTCCGCCATAAGCAGGTTTATCTGCTGTGCCCCCAGGCTGCCGCCTATAACCAGGACCAGGGGTTTATTCCCCGGGAGTCCGAAACTCCGTCGGCCAATTTCGGGGTCCCCTTCGAGCATGGCCGGACGTACGGGGTTCCCGGTAAGCACAAGTTTTTCGGCAAGGGAGGATGTAAAGTACTCCCGGGTCTTGTCGTAGGAGATACATATTCTGTCCGCGAAGCGGGCGTTGAGCCTGGTGGCGAGCCCGGGATCCAGATCCGATTCATGGGTAAGAACGGGCACACGACAGATTCTCGCTGCGATTACCGGAGGAACCGAAACATAGCCGCCCTTGGAAAAGAGCAGAACCGGTCTGTACTTCAGCATGAACACCAGGGATTTACACAGGGCAAGGGCGATTAAAAAGAGATCCGTCACATTTTTAAGGGAGAAATAGCGCCTGAGCTTTCCCGAGGGAACAGAGAAAAAGGGAATCCCATGCTTTTTCAGGATCTCCCCCTCCATTCCCTTTCCTGAACCTATCCAGAGGATATCTTCAGAAGAGATTCTTCCCTTTTTTTTCAGCTCATCAATGATTGCCAGACCCGGATATACATGACCGCCGGTGCCCCCACCGGTAAAAACAAGCAGTTTTCGTGTCCCTGTGTTCATATGGAATCTCTTCTCCGTAAACGAGATTACCACAGCCTCCGCTGCTTGTGCAACGAACAGAACCGCAGTCCGCGATTCCGGAAAACAGATAAAAGCCGGGAATTTAACCTATTCCTAACATGTCTTTCATACAGTTCTTATCCGGGGATTTTATCTCTTAGTCATCATTCAGTTTCTATGGAGGAAAAAATGAAAAAGACTTTGATTCTTGTTTCCCTGCTTCTTGCTGCAGGGCTCGTGTTTGCAGGCGGCCAGCAGGCCGCCGGGAGCAGCGACGGTCTCTCCGGCAATTACGCCTTCGGCGGATCCACCACCCTGGAAGGCTTCCTGAGACCCGCCATCGATGAGTTTACCGAAATGCACCCCGGTGTGACCATCTCCTACGATGCCCCCGGTTCTTCCGCAGGGGTCAAGGGCGCCCTGGACGGGACCTACGATCTGGGCGCAGCCTCCCGTAAGATCAAGGATTCGGAAAAGGCGGACGGCGCTGTTCCGGTGGTAGTGGCCCTGGACGGAGTAGCGGTGGTGGTCAACAAAGAAAGCGTTACTATCAGCAACCTCGGCATGGACCAGATCCGGAAGATCTTTTCCGGAGAGATAAGCAACTGGAGCGTCCTGGGGGGTCCCAATGCGGAAATCGTAGTGGTAAACCGTGACGAAGCTTCCGGTACCCGGGCTGCCTTCGGCGATATTACCCTGGGGGACGCAAAGTTTACCGACAAGGCGATTATCACCACCGGCAACGGAGACATGGTTGCCAAGGTAGGGTCCACGCCCTACGCCATCGGCTACTGCGGATTTGCCTACATCGACCGGGAGCCGGGGACAAAAGCGGTTACCGTGGATGGCGTTGAGCCCTCCATGGAGAACGTCCTCAGCGAGAAATTCCCCATCCAGCGCCCCCTGAACATGGTTCATACCGGCGACCTGGACGATGTGGAGCAGGCTTTTCTCGATTACCTGCTCTCCGAAGACGGCCAGGCCATCATAGAGGAAGAAGGGTTCATATCCGTTCGGTAAGACACTGCTTTCATAAAGAAAAGTCATCGGCGATCGGCCCCTCCCCGGCGGGGGGGCCATTCTTTTAACAGAACTCTAACATAACTTTTATCCGCCCTTCATACGGCACTCGTTATATATATACGAGTAAAAACAAGGAGTGGCACGTTTTGAACATGAAAAAACTGCGGGACAGTACGGCCAGGGGCATCTTCGCTTTTTGCGCCTTTGTTTCCGTTCTGAGCGTCCTTTTCATTACTGTTTTCATCTTCCTCGAAGGTCTGCCGCTGTTCCGGGTAACCGGAGTTCTGGATTTTGTCTTCGGTACCGTATGGGAACCGACGGGAGATCCTGCACGTTACGGGATACTTCCTTTTATCGCCGGTTCCATCTGGGTCACCTTCGGTTCCCTGATTCTTGCCCTTCCCGTGGGTCTTTCCGTGGGAATCTTCATGGCCGAGTACGCACGAGGCCGCTTTGCCAATACCGTCCGGTCGGTGGTTGAACTCCTGGCGGGAATCCCTTCGGTCATTTACGGTCTCTTCGGATATATAGCCATCGCACCCCTGGTGCGCAACCTTACATCCAGCAATACAGGATTGGGAGTGCTGACAGCGTCCATTGTGCTGGCCATCATGGTTCTTCCCACGATTATCAATATCACCGAGGTATCCCTGCGGGCGGTGGCCCCGGAGCTGAAGGAGGCATCCCTTGCCCTGGGGGCCACCCACTGGCAGACAATAGTCCATACCCTGGTTCCGGCGGCGCGATCCGGGATTCTGGCAGGAATCGTTCTGGGAATGGGCCGCTCCATAGGAGAGACCATGGCGGTTCTGATGGTGGCGGGGAATGCCGTTACCATGCCCACAGGTCCCCTTTCGCTGGCACGGACCCTTACCATGAACGTGGCCACCGATATGTCCTATGCCTCGGGAGACCACTGGACCAGCCTTTTTACGACGGGAATGGTCCTGTTCGTTTTTATCCTCGTCATCAACATCTCGGTTCAGATGCTCATGAAGAAAGCCGTAAAGGACATGAAATAATGGAATTATCCCGCTCGACCCGCATAAGCAAACTGGAAGAAAATATTGCCCGTGGCTTTGTCTGGCTTTTTGCCGGCCTTACCATCATTATCCTGGTCTGGATTGTAGGCTATATTCTCTTCCGGGGTTTCTACTCCCGGCAGTATATTCCCTACGATGTTCTGCCCATAGAAGAATCGGTAATCCCCCTGGAAGGAACGGATGACCAGGGACTGCGGATTATCGTCAACAAAAAGATAAAAATCCGGGACCTCACGGAATCTCAGCTGAACGAGATCTATTCCAAACGACGCCGGGAAAACTGGGGCTTCTATACCCGTCAGGACCTGGACGTCCAGCCCTTTGCCCTGAAAGCGGCTCCGGACTCAAAGGAATTCGCAGATGCCGCAGCCCGGGCGGTACTGCCCGAGGGAAAAGAGTTCAGCAAGTATACAAGCTTTGTCTCCGGTTTTGACGAAATGGCGGACATGGTGGCAAAAACCCCCGGAGCCATCGGATTTGTGCCCTCCGATTACAAGGGCTCCTTAAACCGGGTAAAAACTGTACCCCTCCGGAGGTTCAGCGTCTTTTTCAGCCCCGGGACAGTTAAAATTGAGAAGAACAAAAAGCTTCAGGAGCTGGATCAGGAGAAGCTACAGAGGATCTTCCAGGGAACTTCAAGAAACTGGCTTGAGCTGGGAGGGATCGATCTTGAGATTCTTCCAGCCCTGTACCTGTACAACGACAGCTTTACAGAGCAGCTGGAGGATCTCGTATCCGTCGGTTCTCTGGAAGAGTCGGGGATTCCCGTATTTACCGATAAAGACAAGTATTTCGACTACATCGCGTCGACCCCCGGATCCATCGGCATCGCCCTGTACGATGAAGTACATGACCGGGACCTTCCTTCCGTTCCGGTTATCAGAAAAGAGACCGGTCCCAACCTTACCCTGAGCTTTCTGCTGGAAGCCCCTTCCCGTTCCGGGGCCTGGGGAGGTATATCCTACATCATTATAAATACCCTGCTGCTTATCGCCTTCACCCTGCTCTTCTCCACCCCCGTCGGAGTCGCCGCAGCCATCTACCTGGTCGAATACGCCAGACAGGGTCCCCTGGTAAGATTTCTCCGCATGGGTACGGAGACCCTGGCGGGTATTCCCTCCATCGTTTTCGGCCTTTTCGGACGTATATTCTTCGTTCAGATCCTGGGCATGGGGATAGGATTCCTTTCCGCCACCCTGACGGTAACCCTTATGATACTGCCCACCATCGTACGGACATCAGAGGAGGCCCTGTCCGCGGTTCCGGGTACCTACCGGGAAGGATCCCTTGCTCTGGGGGCGACCAAGCTGGATACCATCTTCAAGGTAGTCCTTCCCGCGGCGAGCCCGGGAATCCTCACGGGGATTATTCTGGGGATCGGCAGGGTGGTCGGCGAGACCGCTGTCCTGCTCTACACCCTGGGTTCAAGCTACGAGCTGGTGGCGGGACCGAGTTCCCCGGCGCGGGTTCTTTCCCTCCACCTGTACCTGCTGTTCTCCGAGGCCGTCTCCTTTGACAGGGCCTTCGCCACCGGAACGGTGCTGATTTTTATCATTCTCATTGTCAATCGCATGACGACCCGGATGATCGGCCGCATGAACCGGATGTCCGGCAAATAGAGGAGTTTCATATGGATTCTACTGTTAAAATTAAATGCAGCAATCTCAATCTGTTCTACGGGGATTTTCAGGCCCTCCACGACGTCTCCATGGATATCGAAAAAGGGAAGGTGACCGCCCTTATAGGTCCCTCGGGCTGCGGAAAATCGACCTTTATCCGGGCCCTGAACAGAATGAACGATATCATCGACTCCGTAAGCATAAACGGAACCATCGAATACGACGGAATGGATATCTACTCTGACTATGATGTAATAGAACTCAGAAAGAAGATCGGGATGGTTTTTCAGAAACCCAACCCCTTTCCCATGAGTGTCTTTGACAACGTGGCCTACGGTCCCAGGCTGCACGGTATCAAGGATAAAAACAGGCTGGAGGAGATCGTGGAAACCTCCCTGAAGCAGGCGGCCATCTGGGACGAGATCAAGGACCGGCTCCATAAGCCTGCCCTGGGAATCTCCGGCGGTCAGCAGCAGCGGCTCTGCATAGCCCGCACCCTGGCGGTAAACCCGGATGTGGTACTGATGGATGAACCCACCTCCGCCCTGGATCCCATATCCACATCCCGGATAGAGGACCTTATTGATGAGCTGAAGCAGAAATATACCATCGTGATCGTCACCCACAACATGCAGCAGGCCGGCAGGGTCTCCGATTACACCGCCTTTTTCCTGAACGGAGTAATCGAGGAGTTCGGCACCACGGAGCAGATCTTTTTCAAACCCGAAAATCCGCAGACCGAAGCCTACATAAGCGGAAAATTCGGCTGAGAAACAGGCAGGGAGAAAACAGATTATGCCAGGCACACGAAAACACTTTTCCGAGGAACTGAAGGATCTGCATCAGAGCCTGTTGAAGATGGGAATACTGGTGGAAGAATCCATACAGAAATCCATCATCGCACTGAAAGGGCACAACAGCGAACTGGCCGGACAGATCATACATGATGATGAGGATATCAACAGGGCGGAAACCGGAATACTCGATCACTGCACCAAACTCCTGGCCACACAGCAGCCCGTGGCCGGCGACCTCAGGACCATCGTCACAGCCATCAAGGTCGCGACCCAGCTGGAACGAATAGGAGACCATGCCGTGCACATTGCAAAAAGTGTTCTGAAACTATCGGAGGACCCCTTTATCCGGGATCTGATCGACATACCCCGCATGGCAAAGATCTGCCAGGCCATGATCCGGGATATTCTCACCGCTCTCATAAACAATGACGGTGACTACGCCCGGGAAGTAGCAGCCAGGGATGACGAGGTGGATAATCTTTACTACCGGATTACCCGTGAACTCGTTACAGGAATGACAGAAGACAAGGCAAAGATTAACCAGGGTCTTGAGCTGATTTTTGTTGTCCGGTACCTCGAGAGGATGGGCGACCACGTTACAAATATCTCGGAGCTGATAATCTATAATACCTCCGGCAGACATGTGGAATTAAACAGATAGGGAAGATCGGCATGCCACAGCTCGGCGAAACAGTACTGATAATTGACGATGAACAGTATATTCGTGAACTCCTGGAGTACAACCTGGAAAAGGAAGGATATTCCGTCATCCCCGCCGCAAGCGGAGAAGAGGGGCTGGATCTTGCCAGACGGAATCATCCTGCCCTGATCATCCTCGATTTGATGCTCCCGGGAATCGACGGCATCGATGTCTGCCGCAGGTTGAAAAAGGACCCCCGTACCGCTGATATCCCCATCATCATGGCCAGCGCCAAAGGCGAGGACGCCGATATTGTGGTGGGTCTTGAAATCGGCGCCGATGATTACATTACAAAGCCCTTCAGTCCCAGGGTGATGGGTGCCCGTATTCGCGCAGTTCTGCGCAGAAAGGATCAAAAAGGGCTCCCCCGGGAAAATGAGTCTTCTTTCAGTATTCATGGAATATCCGTCGATACAAAGAGACATCAGGTCCATTGCGGCGGAGACCATGTGAACCTCAGCGTCACCGAGTTCTCCATACTTGAGTTTTTAGCCAGGAATGCAGGCTGGGTTTTCTCCCGGAACCAGATAATCGGTGCCGTAAAAGGAGAGTCCTATCCCGTTACCGAACGGGCGGTGGACGTACAGATCCTCGGACTGAGAAAGAAACTCGGAGATTACGGCCGATACATAGAGACCATCCGGGGGGTCGGGTATCGTATGCGGGAAGAGTCTATTCCATCATCGTAAGATTACGTCCCTTCTGTTTGGCCCGGTACATGGCGGCATCAGCCCGGGCAATCCAGGCTTCCCGGCTCTCCCCCGAGTGATACTGGGCGACCCCCAGGGAGGCGGTGACTGAAAGCTCCAGATCACCGGTATCAATTGCGCAGTCCATAAGGGACAGACGAAAACGTTCGGCTATGGTGAAGGCCTGGTCCTTGTAGGTATTGGGCAGGACCATAAAAAACTCCTCTCCTCCGTATCGCCCCGCATGGTCGTATTTTCGCAGGGTTTCCTGCAGCAGACGGCCGATCTCTTTGATAACCACATCTCCCACGGGATGTCCGTAATTATCATTGATCGGCTTAAAATGGTCTATGTCCATCATTATACCCGACAGAGGATCCTCGGTCCGGAGGGCCCGGTCAATCTCGATATCGATAATGGAAAACAGGCTCATCCTGTTCAGAAGTCCGGAGAGCATATCGTACTTGGCAATCCGTTCCAGCTTGGCCTTGGATCGCTCAAGCTCCTCTTTTTCGGTCTCCATTACTTCCAGGGTCTGTTTCAGGTGCAGGTGCCGGTCGAGGATTTTGCTGGCAAGCTCTTCCTCCTGTTTTACAGCCTGGCGAAAAAACTCCCGCTCCTCGAAAAGACGCATCTGACTTTTTAAACGGATGTACGCAGCCTTTATGCGGGTCTGAAATTCGAGCTTGCGGACAGGCTTCTGGATATAATCATCGGCGCCTTCTTCCAGGGCATCCTTTAAGCGTCGTTTTTCATGAGCGCTCAGGATAATCTGAAGAGGCCGCTGAAAATAGCGTTTTCTGAATTCAATGGCCAGTTCTTTCCATGGTGGGTCCTTCACATCGAGATCGATCAGGATAATGTGAATATCCGTTTCCTGCAGATATGCAAGAGCATCGGCGGAGCTCCCGGCAGGGATAACGGTATACGATTCTTCCATCAGATACCGGCTCATCTTTTTCAGATCGTCGGGATTGCTGTCAATTAACAGAATACGGGTCATATACCCTCATTTTTTTTATTAATCAGCCCCGAAGGACCATAAGCAGAACCTGAAATCCACCAAGAACTGCTCCAAGAAGTGCCCCGAAGATGTTAATCCACTTGAGCTGCTTCTTTATTACTTCTAATAATAGTGATTCCACCTCAGCAATGGCAAGGCTGTCGATACGTAAAATCACCAGCTTTTCTATATCCATAACATCCAGGGCCAGGGGTACAGCCTTTACCAGGAGTCCCAGAACGAGGTCCCGAATAAGGGGTATAAGAAGCTCGCTTCCTCCGCTGTCCCATTGCACAAGCTCACCCAGGCTCAAGCTTTCGGGAACCAGAGAAAGAATACCCGCCGTCGTAACCCCTGATTCCGGCCTGAACAGGTCGACTCCGCTGAAGAGTGTATCCACGACCCCCGCAAGCTCGTCAATCTTTTCCGGTTCAAGAAAATCACCCACCGGTTTGTCGAGGTTGTGCTCCAGATACTCCCGCGCCGCGGCGAGCAGCCCCTTTACGGTATCCGGAGATTCAAGGCTCTCCTCCAGGTTCTGTACAAAGCGGTCCACAAGATAGGACATGTTCTCTTCCATGCTCCGGTGGTACTGCCCCGCCACGACCACCAGGCGCTGGATACCCGAGAGACTGTCCACCGCGTCACGGAAAAGCATAATACCCCGCCGGTGAAGTTCCTGCCGCGTCGACCGCCTGTTGAGCCACTGGATCAGCAGGCGGCGAAGGGAGGGAAGCAGACCGGCGAAAGCGGCGGTCAGAGCCTGAACGGCTTCCGGACTGAGGAGTTCATCCAGTCGCCGTTTTTCCCGTATGTGCCGGTGAAGGACCCCGGCAGTCAGTTCTCCCGCCGGACCAAAGACCTTCCGATCTCCGGATTCATCCTGATCGGGCCCCAGATAGATCCGGAAAAGTCCCCGGATCAGGGCGTTTCCCAGGCTGTGGATGCCCGGGGAACCGGCAAGTTCCTTCCACAGGGGAGAGAACCTGCCCAGGGGTGATTTATCGGGATTCCTGATAAGCGACGAGATCGTAAGCGGACTCAGGATATCCCCGCCCCGGCGGATGGCCGCCTCCAGGCCCTGAATAAATCCCGGGGTCTGCATCTGGGCGGTAACAGCCTCAACGGTGAAGAGTTCTCCGGAAACCTGACGGGCGATGCTGCGGGCGAGCTCATGCCGCTGCTTCGGGATAATCCCCGGGGTAAAGGGCACCCTCAGCCCCAGGAACCTCTTTTCCCTGTGGGGGCGAAAAAGCATGGTTATGGCAATCTTGTTGGTAATATACCCGATCAGGGCCCCCACCAGGGGAGGTATAAGGTAGAAAACAAGAGGAGGAAGGGTCATATTCCCGGATTACCGTGTTTCCCTGGCGGCCCTCAGGGCCTGTTCCCTGCTGCCGTAGAGTTCCACATAAGCGCCGAAGACCCATCCTATAAGACCGTCGTAGGATACCTGGTACCAGTAGTTTTCGTAGCCCTCGAGGAAGACCTTTTCGGGAGACTGGGAAAGGACCTCCAGCACTACACCCCGGCGGTTCCAGAAGGTGGTAACTACCTCGCTCTGGGGATCGGGTTTGTCTCTCATCCTCAGATGGGACGAAGCGATAACCCCCCACTTCTCCCGCATGGACAGAAGGGATGTGGGGGGAAGTTCAATATTTGTCAGCGCCTCTTCTTTGGAACAGCCCGTCAACGCCAGAAGTATACCGAAGGCTCCAAGGAGCATATATTTTTTACTGCCCATATTTTGGAGGGATTTTATCATAAATACCCTTCCCTGTCAGTCCTCGCCCTTGAGGCGCTGAATTTCATCCCGGATAAGGGCGGCCTTCTCGAACTCCAGGTTCTTTGCCATCTCGAGCATCTCCTTCTCCAGGGCCTTGATCAGAGCTGCCTTCTCCTTTGGAATAAGTACGTTGAAACTGCGCTTCAGAACCTCCAGGGCCTGCTCCTCCGCGGCCCGGCTCTCCTCTTTCTGCCGCACCAGAATATCGTGAATGGACTTTCTGACCGACTGGGGTGTAATCCCGTGGGTCCGGTTATACTCCTCCTGAATACTGCGCCGGCGTTCGGTCTCATCGATAGCGGTTTTCATTGCCTCGGATATCCTGTCGGCGTACATAAGCACACGTCCATCCAGGTTACGGGCCGCCCGGCCGATGGTCTGAATCAGGGATGTGGCACTCCGCAGGAAACCGATTTTATCCGCATCGAGGATGGCGATCAGGGCGACCTCCGGCAGATCAAGCCCCTCCCTGAGAAGGTTGATTCCCACCAGAACGTCGAAAACCCCCTGCCTCAGCTGGGTAAGGATCTCCACCCGCTCGATGGTTTCCACCTCCGAGTGAAGGTATCGTACCCGTACTCCCAGATTTGCCAGGTAGTCCGTCAGGTCCTCGGACATCTTTTTCGTGAGGGTGGTGATAAGCGTCCGGTATCCAAGGGCTGTGGTGGCCCGTATCTCGCCGTAAAGGTCTTCGATCTGTCCCTCCGTGGGACGAACCTCGATGCCCGGGTCCAGAAGCCCGGTGGGACGGATAATCTGCTCCACCACCCGTGCGGATCGCCGGATCTCCTCCTTTCCCGGGGTCGCGGAGACGAAGATGGTCTGGTCCAGGATCTGCTCGAACTCGCCGAAGATCAGGGGACGGTTGTCCAGCGCCGAGGGGAGCCTGAATCCGTGGTTAACGAGATTCAGCTTCCGGGAGCGGTCCCCCTCGTACATAGCCCCTACCTGGGGCAGGGTTACGTGGCTCTCGTCGATCATGGTAAGGAAGCCCTGGGGAAAATAGTCGAGCAGCACCGAGGGCCGCTCTCCTTCTATCCTGTTTGAAAGGTGCCGGGAGTAGTTTTCGATACCCGAACAGTAGCCCATCTCCTCCATCATCTCAAGATCGTACTCCGTGCGGGTCTTGAGGCGCTGGGCTTCCACGATTTTTCCCTCTTCGGTAAAGCGGCGGTACTGCTCCTCCAGTTCCTCCCGGATATCAGCCAGGGATTTCTGGATCTGGTCCTCCGGCATCACGAAGTGCTTGGCGGGATAGATAACGCAGTGGTCACGCTCATCCAGTACCTGCATCCCCACCGGGTCGATCCGCCGTATGCGGGCGATGGTGTCCCAGTCAAGCTCCACCCTGAAGGCGTGTTCGGTGTAGGCCGGGTAGATCTCGATCACATCTCCCCGGATCCGGAAATTACCCCGGTCCAGAATATGGTCATTCCGTTCGTACTGCAGGGAGATCAGCTGCCTGCTGATGGAAGCGATGTCCGCCTCATCACCGACCTTGAGCCGGAGACGCATCTCGTGGAAGGACTTCGGATTTCCCAGGCCGTATATACAGGAGACGGTGGCCACGATTATCACGTCTTCCCGCTCCATCAGCGATGAGGTGGCAGAGAGCCTGAGGCGGTCAATCTCGTCGTTTATGGAGGCATCCTTTTCGATGTACAGGTCCCTGGAGGGAACGTAGGCCTCGGGCTGGTAGTAGTCGTAATAGGAGACAAAGTATTCCACGGCGTTGTCGGGAAAAAAGTCCTTGAACTCCCGGTAGAGCTGGGCCGCCAGGGTCTTGTTGTGGGAGATAACCAGGGTCGGTCTCTGGACCTCCTCGATGATTCTGGCCATGGTAAAGGTCTTGCCCGAACCGGTTACCCCCTTCAGGGTCTGAAATCGGTCTCCCTCCTTCAGGCCTTCCACCAGCTTGGCGATTGCCTGTCCCTGGTCACCGGCGGGGGCAAAGGGGGATACTACACGAAAACGGGGCATAACGCTAATTCCAGTAGAGTTCTTCAGGGCGCTCGGAGAGCTCGACCTGAAAACTCCGCCGCTGTCGGCCCCGGTATACTTCCACGTCGATTACATCTCCCGGCCTATTGTCCTCCAGGGCGCCCAGAAGATCAGATATGGTCTCGGTCTTGTCGCCGTCCACCTCGACCAGGATATCGCCCCCCAGATAGAGAATGGACCTGCCGTACCGTATGGGATTGTTCTGGTCTCCTCCGCGGATTCCTGCGGTGTCGGCGGCACCTCCCTTGACGGTCTTCGATACCAGAATACCCTTTTCCACCGGGAGCTTTCCATAGCGGACAATATTTCTGTCCAGCTGAACGGGAACAATGTCTATCCATCCCCTTCGCACCAATCCGTACTCGATAAGGTCCGGCACGACCCTACGGGCGGTATTGACCGGCGTGGCGAAACCGATACCCACGGATCCCCCCGAGGGGCTGTAGATCATGGTGTTGATACCGATCATCTCTCCCCGGGAATTCAGAAGCGGACCTCCGGAGTTCCCCGGATTGATACTGGCATCGGTCTGGATCATATCGCGGATGACTATATTCGACGAAGTCCGTACTGGCCTTCCCAGGCCGGACACGATTCCCGTTGTCAGGGTACGGTCGTAGCCGAAGGGGTTCCCGATGGCCAGGACCTTCTGGCCAACCTTGAGATTTGTGGAGTCCCCGAAGGGAATGGTAACAAGGTCCCTGCCGTCGGGATCGAATTTGACCACCGCCAGATCGTTCTCCGGGTCCTTGCCGATGACCTCTCCATCGAACTGGGTTCCGTCGGAAAGATTTATATGGACCTTGTAGGCCTTTTCCACCACGTGGTAATTGGTAAGAATGTATCCCCGGCGGTCGATAATCGAACCGGAGCCGGTTCCGCCTTCCGAGGGTACAGGCTCCAGAAACCAGTTCAGGGCCAGGGTTTCGGTGGCGATATTCACGACACCGCGATTCAGGTTCTCATAGGTGCGGATGGTGGCCAGTTCATCATCGGTGTATTCACCGGCGTTCTGGGTCAGATAAGTGTTTTCCGGGGGGATGGGATTTGTCTCCAGTCTGAAAACCGGTTCCTCCGCAGTCGAAACTGCTTCGGCTGCCGCAGTTCCGGCTTTTCCCGGGCTGAAGATTCCCAGACCCGCCGCAAAGAGCAGAACTATAAGCCCGCTGGCCAGGGAGTAGAAAACAAGCTGTCCTCGGCTGTAGAGCTTCATATTTCCTCCTGTCCCTTTAAATATAGCCGGATAGGAGAATAATGCCAACTCGCTTTGAGAAGTCTGAAAAAAGTCTAGGAGGATCTGATCCTCACCCCCGAATAGAACAGGTTCCCCCCCACTCCCCTGAGAGCCACCGCCTCCGCGATGTGGGGAGCCATGACCCTCTCCGAAGCCTCGAGGTCCGCAATGCTCAGGGCCACCTTCAGCACTCCGTGGACCGCGCGGTTGGAGAAGCCTTCGCGATGGGTCTCTTCCAGAAGGACCCTGCGGGAGTCATCGTCAAGGTCCGCTGCCCGGGCCAGTTCACGTCCTTCAAGGTCGGCATTCATGCGCTCCGTCCCCCGCAGCTTCCTCCCGAACCGGCGGGCGTTAAGGACATCCTCCCGGATACTGCGGGACCCCCGTCTCTCCCCGCCCAGGAGCGCCCCGGGTCCTGCGGGATTCAGGGGAATGCGAATATCTATCCGGTCCAGCAGGGCACCCCCCAGGGTTTTCCAGTAGCGGGAGATCTCCCTTTCCGTGCACAGGCATACCGCATCCTCCTTGCCCAGATTTCCGCAGGGACAGGGGTTCAGGGTAAGAAGAAGCTGAAATCGGGCGGGAAAGAAGGCCCGCCGTCCGGCCCGGACAAGATCGACCCGCCGCTGCTCCACCGGCTCCCGCAGGGCCTGAAGCACCCCGGACTGGAACTCCGCCGCCTCATCCAGGAGCAGGACTCCGTTATGGGCCAGGGAAACCTCCCCGGGCTGCAGAGCCGGTCCGCCGCCGATAAGCCCCTCCCGGCTGGCACTGTGGTGGGGCTTGCGGAAGGGCGGATTTTTTATGAGCCCCCAGCGGCGGGGCAGCTTGCCCGCCACCGAATAAATGCGGGTTACCTCGAGGGACTCCCGATGCGCAAGGGGCGGCAGGATCGAAGGAAAGCGTAGCGCCGCCATGGATTTTCCCGAACCCGGGGGGCCGAAAAGCATTGCATGGTGGCCCCCCACAGCAGCGACCTGCAGGGCCCTGAGAAGCTCCGGACATCCGGCCATATCGCCGTAGTCGAGCCCGGTCTCCGGAATTCCGCTGTCCCCTACCTTGTCTTCTGTATCCCGGGGCTTCCAGGAGGCGGGGGCCCGCAGCAAATCAACGGCATCGGCCAGGTCCCCGACAGGGCACAGATTCCCGATTCCCGCTGCGGCTGCTTCCGCTCTGTTTTCCTCAGGGACCAGCCGTGGAAGTTCTCCCAGGGCTTCGGACTCATGGAGGGCGGCTATAACCCCGTCCACGGCACGGATTCTCCCGGAGAGCTGCAGCTCCCCCAGGGCCAGGATACGTTCCGGCGGATTCTCCGGAATACCGCAGGCCGCCAGGATTCCCAGGGCAATGGGCAGATCAAAGGAGGCCCCCGCCTTGGGTACTCCCGCGGGATAGAGGTTTACCAGGATACGTTTTGTCGGATATTCGAAGCCAGAATTGCGGATGGCCACCCGAATTCGCTCCTTAGCCTCCCGGATGGCGCTGTCCGGCAGCCCCACGATCTCGATCCCCGGCAGGGCGGGACGCAGGTCTACCTCCACGGTGACCAGTTCTCCTTCGTAACCGAAGGAGGCGTAGCTGTAGATTGTCATGGTTCCTCCTGAAGTAATTAAACCCCGGAAGAACCTGCATGCTTCAGCCGGGGTGCTGCCTTTTCTCCGTCTGGATCGAGGCTATGGCTTCCTGTACCAGGGCGTCGCAGCGTTCGTTGTGTTCGTTACCCGCGTGCCCCTTGACCCACTGCCAGCGGATATTCAGGGAGTCCCGCAGCTCCTTTAAAGGAACCCAGAGATCCTGATTCTTGACGGGCTTTTTTGCCGCCGTCTTCCAGCCGTTCCGGGACCAGGTCTCTATCCAGCTGGTAATGCCGTTTTTGACGTACTGGCTGTCCGTATGGACCGCCACCGGCCGCCGGTCCCACTGACGCCGTCGAATCTCCGTCAGTGCCTCGATTACCGCCGTCAGTTCCATGCGGTTGTTGGTGGTGGCAGCGTCTCCGCCGTTTTTCTCCAGGGATTCACCGTCAGAGAGGATACAGTAGGCCCAGGCCCCGGGTCCGGGGTTCCCCCAGCAGCCGCCGTCGGTATAGATGTGTATTTCGTTGTTATCCGTCATCGGCCCATAGTACGGGGAATCCCATGAATTGGGCAAGCGGGAACAGAAAAATGCCCTCCCCTATCCGTTGACCCGGGCTGTAGCTTGGCCTATACTGTTCCGAGGTGTCCGCTGCCTTGATTCGGGAGGGGAAATGTCGGAACAGCTGATTGTAAAAAATCTGGATTTCATACGGATCCTGCCTGCCTGGGCCCAGGAACTTTCGTATAAGTATCTTTCCAAAACAACCAACCTCTATATAGCCCACGGGAATATCCGGGACTTCCTGCCCAACAAGATGATCGAAGGGGAGTTTATCTTTGTCCGGATTCAGGAGTTTATCTCCGAGGTGCTCTTCGGAAACCGGGACATCGTGGCCTTTTACGACCGTTCTTCGGGAATCAACTTCTGTTCCCCGGAAATGCAGAAAGAGTACCTGAACATCATGGAGTCCCACTTTCCGGATACGCCCCGGGAGGACTTTATATCCCTGGATCCCCTGAAGGCCTTCGACTACCTGGAAAAATACTTTTTCATGAACATTCCCCATAAAAAGCGGATTGTTCTGATCATCGACTATGCCGAAACCCTTATCCCCAATACGGAGCTCGCCCGGCTCTCCGACGAGGACCGCTACGCCCTTGTAACCCTCAACCGCTGGTCCCACGACCCCATCTTTACCCAGGGAGATGTTTCCATCATTCTGCTTACCGAGAACCTGGCGGACCTGAGCACCAGGATCGTGCGTTCCCCCCATACGGTGAAGGTCCATGTACCGATTCCCGACGAGGACATCCGGGAAAAGTTCCTCAACTTTCTGGACCGACAGGATATTCTCCTGACGGAGTCCCGGCTTAATCCCAAACGGATCGCCAAGATAACCTCTGGACTCAACCTGCAGAACCTTAACCAGATCGCCGCGGAAAGCTACCAGGAAGACAAACCCATAACCCTGGAATATCTTACGGAGCGAAAAAAGGAGATCATCGAGAACGAGGCTGTCGGTCTCCTGGAGTTCATCGAGAGCGAACACGACCTCTCCATGGTGTCGGGGCATGAGTTCGTGAAAAAGCGCTTCAAGAGCGCCGCCAGGGCCATCAAGCAGGGCCGTCTCGACGTGCTTCCCATGGGATACCTTATTGCGGGTCCCGTGGGAACCGGAAAAAGCTTTATGGTATCCGCTTTCGCTTCGGAAATCGGAGTTCCCATCGTCCGGCTGCGGAACTTCCGCAGCAAGTGGCAGGGAGAGACGGAATCGAATCTGGAGAAGGTACTCAACATCCTCAAGGCCATGTCCCCGGTGGGAGTCATGATCGACGAGGCGGATGCTTTTCTGGGAGACCGCAACCAGGATGGGGATTCCGGCACCAGCAACCGGATTTTCGCCCAGATAGCGAGCTTCATGGGCAATACGGAGTACCGGGGCAAGATTATCTGGTTTCTTATAACCTGCCGACCGGACCTTCTGCCCATCGACCTGAAGCGTCAGGGACGGGCGGAGGAACACCTGGCCATATTCTACCCGGAGTCCTTAAGTGAACGGGAAGACCTCTTCGATATACTGGTAAAGAAACTGAAGATGAAGATCCAGAAGTTTCCCGTCACGGATCTTCTGAAAAAGTTCCCCAATGAGTACTCCGGGGCGGATCTGGAATCGATTCTTATCCGGGCCAAGTTCAACGCGGCCATGGAGAACCATATAATCATTACCCGGGAGGACCTGGAAAACGCCATGAACGACTTTGTACCCGCCAGCTACCCCCACGAGATCCGCCTGCAGAACCTGGTGGCGGTCCTGGAGTGTACCAGCCGCGAGATGGTACCAAAGCGTTTTCAGAACCTTGACCGGTCAAAACTTGTTCAGGAGATACGGGAACTCAAGGAGCTCCTTGGAGAACATCCCTGACGCGGAGGCGCAGCATGACGATTGAACGAATACCCTATGGAACAACACAAAGCGGCGACAGGGTGGATGCCTTTGTCATCAGCAATGGAGAGGTCGCGTTTCAGGCCCTGACCTATGGAGCAGTATTGAGTTCCGTAAGCAGTCCCGACCGGGAAGGTAATCCCGCGGAGCTGACCCTCGGGTTTGACGATCTCACCGGATGGGAGAGTGCCCACCCCTATTTCGGCGGGACCATAGGGCGTTTTGCAAACCGCATTGCAGAGGGACGGTTCAGCCTGGACGGAAAGGAATACTCCCTCTACACCAACAACGGGGCCCATCATCTCCACGGCGGAAAGGAGGGCTTTGAGCGTAAAATCTGGGACGGCTTCCCCTTTCAGAACGAACAGGAAGCGGGAGTCAAGTTCAGCCGGACCAGTCCCGACGGAGAAGAGGGGTATCCCGGCAATCTGGATGTGGTTGTCAGCTATGCCCTGTCGGTTAACAACGAGCTGTCCATCAGTTTCGAAGCCGCCACCGATGCCCCTACCCTGGTAAATCTGACAAACCATGCCTACTGGAACCTGGACGGTTCCGGCGGCGGGACCTCCATCGTTAATCATGAGCTCCTGATTCATGCCGACAGCTATGTGGAGGTGGACAAATATGCAATTCCCACGGGCCGCATCCTGCAGGTACGGCAGAGCCCTTTTGATTTTCGCCGCCGCAAGACGATTGCGGCTGACATACAGTCCGCCGGCGGTTACGATCACTGTTACAAGCTGGCCGAAAGCGATCCCGATGAACCGGCCCTGGCCGCGGAGGTCTACTCCCCCGATTCCGGCAGGGTAATGAAGGTTTACACCACCCAGCCGGGACTTCAGTTTTACACCGCTGAGTTTCTGGACGGCTCCATAATGTTGCGGGGCGGTATTTCTGCGAAGAAGCGCTGCGCCCTCTGTCTGGAAGCGGCGGGATTTCCCGATTCCCCGAACCGGCCGGATTTCCCCTCCGCAGTATTACGCCCGGGCGTGCGTTATACTCATAAAACGATACACCATTTTTCCCTGGCTTAAAGGAAGTGGCATGCAGATAAAAAAACAATCCCCAAAAGAGGGTCTGAAACTCAGCAATGACGGAAGCTTAAGCCTTTTCTGGCTGGGTGTGGGAAGCGCCTTTTCCAAGCTTCATTATCAGACAAACCTTATAATCATAAAGGGTGATGACCATGTAATGATCGACTGCGGTACCAAAGCTCCGCAGGCACTTTTTGAACTTGGACTCAATGTTACGGATGTGCGTAACTACCTCATAACCCACTCCCACGCCGACCACATCGGAGGGCTGGAAGAGGTCATGCTCATGAACCGCTACGGGCGTGGGGAAAAACCGACCATTGTGATAAACACAACCTACCAGCATCTGCTCTGGGATATGAGCCTTCGGGGTGGTGCGGCCTACAACGAAGAAAAGGGAGGAATGGACCTTAACTTCGGAGACATGTGGAATGTGATCCGGCCGACCTGGCTTCCGGCCTATCCAAGGGAAACCCACGAAGCGAATATCGGATCCATCAATATCAAGATGTTCCGTACCATGCATATTCCCGATATAACCGGAAGCTGGCAGAGTTCCTTCTGGAGCTGCGGGATTATCATCGACAATCGGATAATGTTTACCTCGGATACCCGTTTCGATCCCGAGCTTATCCACAGTTTCGCGGAGAACTTTGACCTGGAGTATATCTTCCACGACTGCCAGTTCTTTACCGGAGGCGTTCATGCCGGTATCGACGAACTTGCCACACTGCCCGTCGCAGTCAAGGAACGGATGATCCTGACCCATTACGGGGACAACTGGAAGGACAACGCACAGAAGATTGAAGAGGCCGGTTTTTACGGTCTTGCCAGGCAGTGGCACCATTACCTGTTTGCATGAGGCTCTGGAAACGAACAATCTACAATTCAATACGCAGTATTCTGCGCCTTAACCTTTCGCTTTTCTACGATTTTCACGTATGGGGGCGGGAAAACATCCCCCCTGAAGGACCGAAGATCTTCTGTTCGAACCATTTTTCCTCCTCCGACCCGGGATTTGTAATCACCCTTATGAACGAACCGGTACACATGATCATCGGCTCGGCCTTCGGAATTCCCTGGCTGGCCGGCCTTCTGCGGGCCGGAGAGCAGATAGACGCCTTTGACGAGAAGGCCCGGGGCAGAGTCATTCCCGAGGCCGTCGAATATCTTCGAAGGGGAGAATCGGTCTATATTTTCCCCGAAGGGGATATCGGGGACCAGCAGCAGCTGAGAAAGTTTTACACCGGCATTGCGCGGATCTACCTCGAATACCCTGTGCCCATTGTGCCCATCGGCCTGATTTCGCCGCGAAGAAATGTATCCGACAAGGACGTAAAGGTACGGGAAGTTCTGTATCACCAGCTGCGGGTGGTATCCAGAAATTATTACGCGAACATAGGAAAACCCCGCAGCTTTCCGAAATACCACAAACGGGAAGACCGGAAGGAAGCCGCGAGGGAACTCACGGAAGAGATAAAAGCCATCATCGCCGATCTTATCGACGATATAAAACATAACAAGTTCTGGAGCTAGAAGGAGAGACGGATCCATGAAGATACTTGATGAGATACGGGAGATTTTCAACCTCATTCTGGAGCACTCAGAGGATGTGTCCCGGATGCGCTTTGAAGCGCGCATGAAAAACGGATCGAGCTTCCGCTACAGCTTCGACAGACAGAAGTGGGAACGGGAACTGCAGAAGGAGAACCTCCCCCGGCGAGAGACAAACCAGCTAATAAACGCAATTCTGGATGTCCTGGGCATCGGCATAGCCGTGGCGATACTGGTTATCCTGGTGGTCTTCGCAGCGGTGTCGGGAAAGACCGAAGGCATTCTGTACTACAGCATATCCTGGGCCCTGGCAATCCTCTATTATCTCTTCAGCGCGCTCTACAATTTCCTGAGCCCCGTCCACACCGCCCGGGAATTCTTTTTCAAGTTCAGGAGTATCCTGCTTTTTCTCACCCTGTCTGGTTTTTTTCTACCCCTCTACCTGATCTACCTTCCGGCAAATCCCGGAACGGGTCTCATGGGGGGTGTACTTCTGCTGTGTGTTGCAGGTCTGTATTTCAACGGTTTAAACACCCGGGGTGGACGACGAATGGCAGCCATCTCGGGGATTCTGCTGAGCTGGCTTTCGGTGATCGCCATACCCTTTCTTTCTGCGAGTTTCAGCCTTTTTGAAAAGATGCTCGTGATCTTTGCCGCGGTGCTCCTCAGCTTCTGGATAACCGCGGCCTTCCAGAGTGACCACAGCACTTCAAAAGAGCCGCCGGCGATGAATCTTTTCCTGCTCTTCGCATCCCTCTGCCTCTTCTGGTTCAATCTGCTGTGGATTGGAGCCTGAGGATAGAAACAAGGAGAACTGACTCCTAAAGGTCAAGAAGCATGTCGGAGTAGTAGCGGCCTTCGATCCTGTCCCTCCCTATCCCCACGGCATCAAAGACGGCGAGAATCTCCTTTTTTGCCGCTTCGATTCCGGCCAGCTCCAGGGTATCCACGGGAAGTACTTTTTCGATTTCAAGAAAGGTGCCCAGACTCTCGACATGGACAAGCTCTATTACAAGATCCTCATGAGAGAACAGGAGTCCACGCTTTTTCTTCTCCAGAAATTTTCGGCACCCGAAACGCCGCAGCAGTTCGTCAATTACCTCGAACTCCTCCACCACCGTTTCGTGCTCCCGGTTTATTTCCGTGCCGTCCTCGAGACTCTTGTCCTTGTAGGTCAGGATCCATTTGGCGCCGCTTTTTCGAAGTCGAAGGGTATTGAGACCGGGAAAGCGGCCGTCGGTTTCGTAGTAGACATCATCCTTGCTTACCGGGAGAGCATCTCCGAATTTTTCCCGGAGGCGCTCCTCGATCAGAGGAGGATCATCCACCCAGGCTTTTATCTCGATCTCCATGGACATACAGCACTCTCCTTCCTGCTGCAGGCTTGTCAGTCAAGCCAGATCAGGCGGGCCTTCTGCCGGAGGAATTCCCCCAGGGATTCCCGCAGGCGGGGATTATCTGAAAAGGCGATCTCCAGTTCCGTTGGAGATGCGGAAGCGGCTATGAAGGCGGGTATGGCACCGTAGATGGCATGCTGCAGGGTAACGATGGAACGCCCCTGAAGCATCCTGTCGAATTCATACTGCTCCATTCCCGTCACCTTGCGCACATCTTCGGAGCTCAGGTCAGGGTGCTTTCCGGGAATATAGGAGAATATCCCGGGAGAGAAGAGAAACCTCCTCCGTTCGTCCCTGTAGGCGTTAAAACTTCCTTCCCAGAGTACAGGACTTGGTCGCAGCACCTTTGATGAGCCGATCCTGGTAAGGATCCCGGACCGATAGACCTCTCCGGCTACGCGGGGTATATCCGGATCCAGCAGAGGAGTGGCCCCGGAAAACACTCCCAGATCACCGATGCGGACCTCTTCAAGCCTTTCAGATACCGGGGTGCTTCCGCCCTCAGACTGCTTTCCCAGGGGAGTTACCGTCAGCATTCCGGAAAAGCCCTCGCTCTCAGGATCAAAACTGAAGGTGAGTTCCAGATCCATTCCGTCGCCGTACGCTCCGTACCCCTCAAAGGGTATCGCATTCATGGGAATCAGCAGCAGACTGCGAAAACCCCGCCGGCTCCCCCCGGCAGAACCGAGACGGAGAGCGTCATCGAGAATTGTCCGGGCCGTTGAATCTAGGGCGGAAAGTTCTGTCCGGCTTTCCTTCGGAAGGTCCGAAAGACTCTTCATACCCCCTTTATAGACCGGTGAATCCCGGGGTATACGGACAAGCAGAGGGTCCTTCACCCAGGATCTGTCCAGCAACAGCAGTGCCTCCGGAAGAGGGAATCGGGTGTAATCCTCATCGAAAAACTCCTTCCCCCGGCGGCCTTCCAGGAATCCGGCGGGGCGCTGCGCTTCGGTCCGGAGCAGAATCATATTTATTTGCCTGAGTTTCGAAGAACCGAAGATCTGGACGGGTTCAAGCCGCCGGGGTACTCCGTTGGAAAAGAGAAACCTCTCGGGGAATATCGACCAGGGACCCGGACGGTCAAATCGCATCACCACCAGGGAATCCTCCAGCAACCCCGTCTGTCCTGCGTCGGCGAGGGCGGCGGTTTCCAGGGGAAAATAGATTGTCAGATCCGCAGGATGATCCGCAGGCATATCCACGGCGGCGGCAGGCACATTTGAAACCGGTACATCCGGAGCCCCGGCGCAGGAAAAGAAGAGAAGCGCCGAGGCAAGAAGCAGCGGAAAAATCAGCCGGGTCTTCTTCCAGATCATGTTATTTCCAGTCGAGTACACCGGGATCATAATCCGAGGGCGGCAGATAACCCAGGAGCTCAATACTCGTGGCCGCCAGGGAACTGATTCCAAGTCCCTCCTTAAGGGTCGGGGAGTACTCACCCTTTCCGTCGAAATCCACAATGATGCAGGGAACCGGATTGAGGGAATGAGCGGTTTTCGCCTTGGGCTGACCGTTCTCCTTGATGATGACCTCTCCGGTTTTGCTGTGTTCAAACATATCGTCGGAGTTTCCGTGGTCGGCGGTGAGAATAAGAGTGGCCCCGGCCTTTCGGGCGGCTTTCTCAAGACGACCGAGCTGCAGATCCAGGGCTTCCATGGCGCAGACAACCGCGGGATAGATTCCCGTATGACCCACCATATCCCCGTTGGGATAATTCAGGCGGATAAAGTCGTACTTTCCCTCCTCCAGGGCCTTTATAACGGTGTCGGTAATCTCCGCGGCCTTCATCCAGGGCCTGTCTTCAAAGGGAACTATGTCCGAGGGGATCTCTACATAGTCCTCCGTGCCGGGATCGAATTTTCCGGTACGGTTTCCATTGAAAAAATAGGTTACATGGCCGAACTTCTGGGTCTCGCTGACGGCAAGCTGCTTTACCCTGGTGGCAGCCAGGAACTCTCCCAGGGTGCGGTCAATCGAGGGTGGCGGAACCAGGTACTGTCTGGGAACATGCATATCGCCGTCGTACTCCATCATGCCGGCATATTCCACCCCGGGGCGCCGGACCCTGTCGAACTTGTCAAAGTCGTCTTCCTCAAAAGCGGCGGTAATCTCCAGGGCACGGTCTCCCCGGAAGTTGAAAAAGATGACCGAATCACCGTCTTCGATACTTCCCAGGGCCTTGCCATTCTCCTCGATAACGAAGGGAGGCAGGTCCTGGTCTATGGCCGAGGTTTCAGCGCGCAGGATCTCCACAGCCTCATGGGCAGAGGCGAAGCGACGGCCTTCTCCCAGAACATGGGTATGCCAGCCCTTCTCCACCATGCTCCAGTTGGCTCCGTAGCGGTCCATGGTGATCTGCATTCTTCCGCCTCCGGAGGCGATCCGGTAATCCGCACCCTTCGCATTCAGTCCGGAAAGGAACTCCTCGAAGGGATCGATGTATTCCAGCGCGGAGGTTTCCCCGACATCCCGACCATCCAGCAGAATATGGACCCTGGCCCGCTTAACCCCCTCATCCAGGGCTCTGGTGAGCATGGCCCGCAGATGGGAAACATTGGAGTGGACATTGCCGTCGGAAAAAAGCCCCAGAAAATGGAGAGTGGTGTTCTTGTCCCTGACGTTGGAAATCAGTTTTTTCCAGGTGTCGCCCGCAAAGATCCTGCCTTCTTCAATGGACTTTCCCACGAGTTTCGCTCCCTGGGCAAAGACCCTGCCGCAGCCGATGGCATTGTGACCGACTTCGCTGTTTCCCATATCCCCGTCATCGGGGAGTCCCACCGCCGTTCCGTGGGCTTTCAGCTTTGTTGAGGGCCATTCAGCGGTGAGTCTGTCAAGATTCGGGGTCAGGGCTGCTTTTACCGCGTCCCCCTCGGTATATTTTCCGTATCCGACACCATCCATTATTACGAGAACAACAGGACCTTTCCGTCCTTTATGTTTCGGGTTCTTCTGTAATGCTTCTACCATTATTTTGTCCTTATCCTTGATTGGCGGAAAACCGCCTGTACAATTCGTATCGACTCCAAATATATAGAATCCCGGTGCTTAAGAAAAGTCAAACGGGGATCCCGGTGGGCTCATCAGTCGAAAACAACCGTTTTGTTTCCGAATACCAGAATTTTGTGGTCAAGGTGCAGCCTGACCGCCCGGGAGAGGACCATCTTTTCGAGATTTTTTCCCTTCTGCACCAGGTCAGTCACCGTATCACGGTGGGAAATCCTGGTCACATCCTGTTCGATAATCGGCCCCTGGTCCAGATCGGCGGTTACATAGTGACTGGTCGCGCCAATGATCTTTACCCCCCGGGAGTATGCCTGATGATAGGGCTTGGCCCCGATAAAGGCGGGAAGAAATGAGTGATGGATATTGATAATCCGGTTTTTATAGCGTTGAACGAAGGCGTCGCTTAATATCTGCATATATCGGGCAAGAACAATCAGATCGACCTTGTGCTTCTTGAGGATCTCCCACTGACGGGCCTCATCCTCGGCCTTCTTATCCCTGGAAACAGGAAGGTGATAGTAGGGAACCTTGAAATACTCGGCTATGGACTGACAATCCGTATGATTCGAAATAATACAGACCACTTCGGCATCAAGTTCCCCTGAACGCTGCCTGGTCATCAGATCCCAGAGACAGTGGTCGAAGCGAGAAACAAAAATCGCCATCTTCGTGACCCGTGTGGAAAACTCAAGGTGCCACTCCATTTTAAACTTCTCGGCGATTGCCTCGAAGGCCTGGGCGATTTTGTCCTTTTTTATGCTGAAATCCTTCAGGTCCCACTCAATGCGCATAAAAAAGGTGCCCGTCTCGTCATCATTGTGCTGATCGGAATGCAGAATGTTTCCATTGTAGGTAAAGATAAAATGGGTGACTTCCGCGACAATACCTCGGTGATCAGGACAGCTGATAAGAAGGGTCGCGGTATCACCGGAATTCGGTCGGTTGGTTGCCATATCCTGTAAGTACTCCTGTGCTGTGAAAACAGTATGATCCGTATTTTATCAGGGCAGCCGGCAAGAGGCAATGGATGCCCCCCGCCGGGAGAAATCACAGCCTGAAAGGAAGGCTTAAAATCCCAGGAGTCTCGGCAGAAACAGACTGAACCAGGGAACGTAGGCTACGATGAAAAGAGCGATAATCTCGACGACAATAAACGGAAGGATTGCCCTGCTGAGTTGAGACAGTTTAAGGTCAGCGATGCTGCAGGCCACGAAGAGACAGGCACCAACGGGGGGTGTCATCAGGGCAATGTTCAGGGACAGGACCATGATAATGCCGAAATGGATCGGTTCTATGCCCATACTTACAGCAATGGGATGCAGGATGGGTCCCAGAATTATCAATGCCGCGGCAATATCCATAAAAAGCCCGACGGCAACCATCAGGCCCAGGATCATCAACAGAATAAGCTTCGGATTATCGGTAACCGAGAGCATCAGGGCGGCGATCTTCTGGGGCACCTGGGAAAAGGACAACACCCAGCTCAGGATGGATGCGGTCCCGATTATCAGAAAAACCACCCCGGTTATACGGGATGTTTTTATCAGCATTGCAGGAATATCCTTCAAGGAGAGGCTCTTGAGAACCAGGAAGCCGATTACAGCGGCATAGGCCACGGCTACTGCGGCGGCTTCGGTGGGGGTAAAGATTCCCGACAGGATTCCTCCCAGGATTATTACCGGCATAAAGAGGGGAATCAGGGCATTCCGGAATCCAATCAGCATCTCCTTGAGAGAGCTGCGTTTTGACTTCGGGTATCCCCGTTTTACAGAAAATATCGCCGCGATAATCATCAGCAGACCCGCAAGCAGAATCCCCGGAAGAAAGCCCGCAGCAAACAGGCCCGCTATCGAGACATTCATCAGGGAACCATAGATCACCATCATGTTTGAAGGAGGAATCGTCGGGCCGATGATGGAAGACGAGGCGGTAACCGCCGCGGCAAAATCCCGGTCGTACCCGTCCTTCTCCATGGCCGGAATCAGCATGGTACCGATGGCAGCGGTATCGGATACTGCGGCTCCGGTCATTCCGGCAAAAAAGACGCTGGCAAGAATGTTCGCATGGGCCAGGCCTCCCCGGAGATGTCCCACCAGGATATTGGCGAACTGAACCAGCCTCTCGGTTATCCCCGTACGGTTCATGATCTCCCCGGCGAGGATAAAAAAAGGCATTGCCAGGAGGGTAAACATATCCAGACCTGAGAAATATTGAAGAGGCGCCATGGAGAAGAATGCGAGATCCATGTTAATAAAATAGAGCCCCGCAAGTCCGGCCAGACCGATGGTAAAGCCTATGGGAACCCCAAGCACCAGCAGAGTGAAAAACAACACCGATACAGCGATTATCATCCGGCACTCCTCCTAGACATCCACATTCCGCACCCCCCCGGAATCCGGTTCCCGCCCCAGCAGGAGAAGAGCGATCTGTATCAGGTTCTGAACCATGGCAAGGCCCATGGTTACCGGAATCGCAAGACTGGGGATCACCATACTGATGGGAAGAGACTGGGCTATCTGAAACTTCGCATCCCGGACCATGTTCAGGGAATAGACCAGCATGACGGTGAGAAAAAGCAGTATCAGAAGATTGACACCAAGGTTCAGAACTATTTTCGGATATCTTCCCCGTATCCGATCCGGCAGAAAGGTAAGGCCTATATGTTCACCGTGATATATTCCCACCGAGATTGCCAGAGAAGCGGTCCAGATCATGAGATAACGCGAAAGCTCTTCGGTCCATCCCAGGGGATTCAGAAAAACATAGCGAAAGATGACCCCGGCCAGTACGGCCAGGGTCATGGTTCCCAACATAAAGGCGCAGGCAAAGCTTGAGATGCGATCAAGAAACTGCGCGAAGCCCTTTAAGAGCTGTATGCCCTTTTCCCGCACACCTAATCCCTTTCCGCCTCTTCAATGGCCGCGAGGAACTTGTCCACCCACATTGCACCTTCCCGGCCCAGCTGTTTTTCGATAAAGGCCTTGGCGGAAGGAATGGTCAGATTGCGGAACTCCCTCATCTGGGCCGCCGTCGGGGTATAAACCTCCATGCGACGCTGCAGAACCGGAAGCCCCTTCTCGGTGGAGTCGATCAGACGGCTTAAACCACGTCCCGCCAGAAGCGCCTCCCGGGAGGCATTGTCTATGACAGCCTTCAGGTCATCGGGCAGCCGCTGATAGAAGGTGTCGCTCATTACCCACACATAGGGAGCATACAGATGGTTCGTAAGGGTAATGTACTTCTGCACCTCGTAGAACTTTGCCATATTAATTATGGAGATGGGATTCATCTGGCCGTCCACAACACCGGTCTGCAGGGATGTATACACCTCCGCCCATGCAATCGCCGTGGGGGTCCCTCCCAGAGAGCGAACGATATCCTGGTGAAGCGGAACTGTCATCGTCCTGATTTTAAGTCCCCTCATGTCTGCGGGGGTCCGGATCGGCCGCTTTGAGTTGGTAAAGGCAAAGAACCCGCCGGACTCACCAAAACCCAGCACCTTGAAGCGGGTTTTTTTGCGGATATCTTCGGCCATATCCTTGCCGAAATCGCCGTCGTAGACCTTGTATCCCACCGCATAGCTTGAGAACGCGAAGGGAAGGTTCGTTACATCGATGAGAGGATAAAAGGTCGACATACCGCCGGTGGAGGCGATATAGCTCTGGACGATGTTGTTCTGAACCTGGATCATCGTCTCACGTTCTTTTCCCAGGACCCCGCTGTCGAATATCTGAACCTCGATTCGGCCGTTGGAGTTGGCTTCCACAGAGGACTTGAATACCGCTGCAATTGCTGCAGAGGGGATCTCGAAAGGCTGCTGAGCATTCAGGTGAGCGAGCTTAAGTACATATTCCTGAGCTCCAACACCTGTACCGAGGAGGGAAAAAACAATCAGAAGGGAAAACAGGATTGTTTTGGACCGATTCATACGTATCTCCTTAGGAATAATCTCCGCATCCCGGACTTAACAACCATGGAGAAACACTCGATCAGGACACTGTCTTAATTATGCTAGTATCCCACTGGCTTTGTCCACTTTTTTTACCGTAAATCACAACAAGTGTCCAGGAAAGTGTATTTAGACTATACTGTAACCATGAAGCAGAATCCCCGTCCTGTACTCAGCGCTGCACCCCGTTACCTCCCGGGCAGCCGGAAAAGATCGATCCTTCTTATCCACGGCTGGACAGGATATCCGGGGCAGCTCTACTTTCTCGGCGAAGAGCTGCAGAAAGCGGGATACACGGTCATGATACCGCGCCTGCCGGGTCACGGGACAAGTACCGGCGACTTTCTTGCCAGCACAGCCCGGGACTGGATTCGCCGGGCGGAAGACGCATACATGGACCTGAGCATTGAATGCGGCAGTCCGGTTGTTGCCGGCATCTCCATGGGTGCGCTGCTTGCTCTTCATCTGGGGGCAGTTTTCCAGCCCTCGGGTGTTATTGCCGCAGCTCCTGCAATGACCTTTAAAAACCCCGGCGTCTGCCTTTCGCCGCTTTTGAAGTACCTGATAAAAGAGATCCCCGTGGTGTCGGAGAACGAAAGCGACGACCCGGAGGAAAACTATATTCGAAAAGAATACTGGTCATCCCGAAGGCTTTCGGCGGTGGCGGAACTGCTCAAGGTGAGGCGACGGGTCAGAAAAGAACTCTTCCATGTGGATGCACCCCTGCTGCTCCTGGAGGCGGGTCAGGATGAACTTGTCACCCCTGCAGCAGTATCAAGAACAGCCGGAATGGTCTCTTCCAAAGACTCAATTACCCGGCTTTTTCCCGGGAGCGGACATCAGCTGTTCAACGGTCAGGAGAAGCAGGCTGTAGCGGAAGAGATTATCGGATGGCTGAAAGCACGATTTTCCGGTGAATAATGACCTGGAGTTATACGGCCGTATGCTTTTTGTATATACCGATCATTCTGCCAAAGGCGGAATTCTCTTTTTTCAGTTCCTTTGAGCCCCGGGTAATCTTGCACAGACTCAGGCCGAGTTCCTTTGCTATATTCCTCTGACTCATACCCTGGTCAATGAGTCGGACAAGGGCCCAGCGCTTGGTCAGCTCGTCAACCTCGTATTTGGTCAGAAGGCTGCGCAGAAACTCTGCGATAAGATCCCGATCATCGGTAGCCGCAATGGCATCCACCAGTTCGTCAAAAGCCCTTTCCGGGGTAAGGCTGTCTTGTTCCATAGAATCAATATAGTAAAAACAGACACTATTGTGCAACAAGCTGGCCTTTCTGCCTTGATTTGACCATTAAAAGAGGTTAAAATTTCAGGAAGATTATATTGATTCAGCTCAGAGAGGATATGTATGGCCCTGGAAGAGATCTATGATTTCTCGCAGATTCGAAATCAGGCGGAAAAGCTGGTTATTGAAGAGATCGAGCGGCAACTGACGGAGGGGGAACTGCAGGACAACGAAGAATTCATTCTTGATGTAGCTACGTTTGCCCTCAATCACCTGCGTCCGATTTACAGCTATACCCTTCTGGGGAAACTCTACACCGATAATCTGGAAGAAAGCTACTATCACGAAGTCGAGAAGGCAGTCTCCAACGCTATTCTCAAAATCCGCGGAAATCCCTGATACCCGGAATCACCCGTCAATAAAACTCCTGATTCTGCCTTCCAGAGCGGCAAGACCGTTTCTCCGGGACGGGGAGATGTGTTCGGCAAAGCCCAGTTCTGAAAAGAGTCCGTCGGAGCTGTCTTCAGGCAGATCAGCCTCCGGAACTCCGTCGTAACGCATAACGAGAACAGCCGCAAGTCCTTTGACAATGGCGGAATCGCTTTCGACCAGAAGCCGGAACACCCTGGTATTATCAGTTTCTTCCCAGCGGGGATAAACCCACACCCGGCTCATACAGCCGCGAACACGATATTCTTCGGTTTTTCTGTTTTCAGGAAAGGCGGGAAGATCCTTTCCAAGATCGATAACATATTCAAAACGCTCTTCCCAGGAAGAGAGAAGATTCAAATCCTCACGAAGATCACTGATTCTCACACAGATAAACTACGGATAATTTCGTCGGATTACAAGACCGGGCAGGATACTTCAGAGGATCTCAATAGTCGCCGGTCTCGTCCCTGAATTGTCCGAGAGGGACCTTATCACTCAGGACAAAGTCTGTAAAACTCTCCAGACGGGCAGCGATACTCCCGGGCATTGCGTGTTCTATCTGGCATGCGATTGATTCAGCCTCATCTTCCTTTACCATGAGAACCTCGGACAGAAAACGCTGTACGATCTGGTGCTTGTTGTAGATTGATCTGGCTATTTTTGTTCCCCTGCCTGTCAGGGTAATATATGAGTTCTTTTCATAGTCCACGAGGCCCTTCTCTTTCAGTATACGCACAGCTCCTGTTACCGAAGGCATCTGGACCTTCAATGCTTCCGCTATATCCTTGACCCGGGCAACCCGATTCTTTTTTTCGAGAAAAAGTATCGCTTCCAGATAATCTTCAAGACTTTGTGTGAGTTTTTCCACCATCGATCATTAGTATAGCCTAACAAAAATAGGATGACAAGATGTTTAGGACCTGTGCCGTATTATTGCTTGACGAGAAAGGAAAAAGGACGTACTGTTATTGCAAATATCGGCCGACGGCCTAGAGAGAGTTATCCGAATGGTAGCAGCACGGGGTAAAAACAGGGGAATCGACAATAAAAAAAAGATCCTGAACAGTGCCAGGAAAATCTTTCAGAAGAAAGGCGGACAGCAGACCAGCCTTGCGGACATAGCCAAAGCTGCGGGGATCAGCAAAGGTACCCTCTATTACTATTATTCAACAAAAGCGGAACTGATTTTCGACATTACCCATGAACATATGAATTCGATGACATCCTCCCTCTTGAAGCTCGTGGAGGACAAGGCCGAAACCATGGATGCGGCGGAGATTATCCACCTCGTCTACAACACAATTATAAAAGCCGAATCGCGATCGAAGCTGCACCTCTATCTTGTTCAGGAGGCCATCATCGGCAACGACGAACTGAAGCAGCGTTTCCAGCAGGCTTACAACGAATGGCGGGAAATGATCAGCTCAGGTTTAAAAACAATCCTGAAACGCAGAAAGGATATCGACGTACTCTCCCACGTTCTGCTTACCAGCATAACCGGGGGCATGATACAGCAGCTCCTGGGAGTCGATGACCTTCCCCTGGAAGAGATGTCTCACTGGCTCGTGTATAAACGTTAAGCACTCCCAGGCCGATACATATCTTGACTTATCAGGCTTTATACTTTATAAATACTTAAGAGGCTTTAGTCTAAATGAAAGAAGAGACACGCCACAGATTCGGGGAAATACTCAGAAACGTCAGAGAACGCCGGGGAATCACCTTAAAAAAGGTAGCCCTGGAGGTGGGAGTCAGCGAAAGCCTGATTTCCCAGATTGAACGGAACAAGGTATCCCCCTCTGTCGACACCCTTATTGCCATAGCGAATGTTCTGGAAATCGATCTGGAATACCTCTTCCGCGATTATAAAAGGAAAAAGAACGCCACCATAGTACGTCCCGACCAGCGGGTCACCAGGACCTTCCAGGGTGTCACCTATGAGCACTTAACCGTGGTAAGTGATCCCACGGATGAGCATTCCATGGAAGCCCTTCTTCTTACTCTGGAAAAAGGCGGTACCCGGGGTGACATGGAGTACGGCCACCGGGGAAAAGAACTGGGTGTCATTCTTGAAGGCTCAGGTACCCTCACCTACGGAAGCAACTCATATACTATTCACGCCGGGGATTGTGTCTCCTTCGATTCCGACATTCCCCACAATCTGGAAAACAAAGGCCAGACCCCCCTGCGGGCAGTCTGGATAATAACACCGCCAAAACATACACCCTGATAACAGGAAGAAAAAGCAAGGAGAAAAAATGGGACAAACGACTGCGCAAAAGATATTCCAGGCTCATCAGGTCGATCAGCCGGAACCCGGACGATATGTTCTCAACCTCGACGCGGTATTCTGCCACGAAATCACGACCCCCGGAGCTATTCTGGATCTCAAGGCCAGAAAGAAGGACCGGGTGTTCAATCCCGATAAAATCAAGGCCGTAATCGACCATGTGAGCCCCGCCAAGGACTCCAAGACGGCCCTTCAGGGCAAGATTCTCCGGGAATGGGCACGGGAGCAGAAAATCAGGGACTTCTTTGACATCGGACGCAACGGGGTCTGCCATGCCCTGTTTCCGGAGAAAGGCTTTGTGCGTCCCGGTTACACTGTAATCATGGGCGACTCCCACACCTGTACCCACGGTGCATTCGGTGCCTTCGCGGCGGGAGTGGGCACCACCGACCTGGAAGTAGGGATCCTCAAAGGCGTCTGCGTCTTTCGTGAACCCCAGACCATGAAGATCGAAGTCCGCGGAAGCCTTCAGCCCGGAGTATACGCCAAGGACCTGATTCTGCACATCATCGGAACCATCGGAGTTGCCGGAGCAACCGACATGGTAATCGAGTTTCACGGAGAGGCGATAACGGCAATGTCCATGGAAAGCCGCATGACCCTGAGCAACATGGCCGTGGAGGCCGGAGCGACCAGCGGTATATGCATGCCGGATACGACCACCGTCGAATACCTCTGGCCCTTCATCCAGGATGAGTTCGCCAGTCCCGGGGCCGCCCTTGAAGAGTACAGCCGCTTCGCCGCCGATTCCGATGCAGAATACAGTGAAACCATCGTTATCGAGGCTGCAGACGTAGTACCCTTGAGCACCTTCGGCTACAAGCCTGACCAGGTAAAACCCGTGGCGGATTTCGATTCCACCCCCGTGGACCAGGTTTATATAGGATCCTGTACCAACGGCAGACTCGAAGACCTTCGCATCGCCGCACAGGTTCTGAAGGGGAAAAAAGTAGCCCCTGCCGTGAGGGGAATACTCTCCCCCGCAACCCCCGGGGTTTACCATGAGGCCCTGAAAGAGGGAATAATAGACATCTTCATGGAGGCCGGCTTCTGTGTCACTAACCCCACCTGCGGGGCATGCCTGGGCATGAGCAACGGAGTACTGGCGGAGGGAGAGGTCTGTGCCTCCACCACCAACCGCAACTTCAACGGCCGCATGGGAAAGGGCGGCATGGTACACCTGATGAGTCCTGCAAGCGCTGCGGCGACAGCCATCGCAGGCCGCATCATCAACTCACCCCTCTATGCAAGGAGCGCAAAATGAAGAACTTCTCAGGCCGGGTCCTTTTTCTGGACCGGGGAGACATAAATACCGACGAGATTATCCCGGCAAAGTATCTCACAGAAATCACCCGGGAGGCCCTGGGTCCCCACCTGCTGGAAGACCTCTCCCTGGAGGGTTTCGATCCGGCAAAGGACCTGGAAGGAAAAAAGGTCGTAGTGACAAGGGAGAATTTCGGATGCGGATCTTCCAGGGAACACGCACCCTGGGCCCTTGAAGCCCGGGGAATCAATATCGTGATAGCCACCAGCTTTGCAAGAATTTTCCGGCAGAACATGTTCAACTGCGGTATGCTGGCGGTGGAAATACCATCCCCTGCATGCGATGATCTTTTTCAACGCTTCTCAGGGAAAGATGTTTCAGTGGAAACGGACCTGGATGCAATGAAGTTTATATTCTCCTCGGGATCAGAAAAGATCGAGATACCCTTTAAACTGAGCGAATTCGAGAAGGATCTGATAAAAGCCGGCGGCTGGGTGGAATACGCCGACGCCAAATACCGGTAAAAACAGGCCATTCCTTTTCATCCGCGCTGCTCTCGTTCGAGGGCAGCGTTTTTTATTCCCGTTTCTCCAGGCGCCTTGAATCTGTCTGCCCTAAAGTCGTACACTTGAGAGGGAGGATCCTTTGGCTTTTCAGCATACCCCGGTCATAGAAAAGATGACCAGAAACCACAACGTGTATTTTACCCTTCACTGGTCACCCCTCGAAAAGGCTGACAAATACCGTATAAACTCCGGCGTTCCCTCCATGTCCGGGGTATACGAACTCTATTACCGGGACCCCTACGGAAAAATGATCCTTCACGAGGTAGACTGCGCATGGTACGGAGGACTCCGGTCCCGCCTGCGGAGAATAACCGACCCGGAACTCGAGGAAGACCTTGAAAAAAGAAAATTCATCGAAAACAGGAAATTCTTCTTCAGATACTGTCTCAGTGAAAACTTCAAGGACATGCAGGACGTGGTATTTTTTCTGAGCAGCACAGCAGGACTGCCCGAGGAAAAGAGAAGCCCGGATTCCGGACGCTACAAGAAGGTATACCTTCGGGAGAACTCCCCCAACAAGATCACGACCCTTTAGATCGACCTGTTTATCAGCTCCCAGCACATATCGGCATCGATCTCTTTATTCAGATACTTGGTAATGATTCTGCGTACGGGAACCGGAAATTTGCTCCAATAAGCTTGAGGCCAGTCTCCGATCTCGGCAACAAGAGATTTGAGCTCCCGGGGATCCATACTCTCGGTCTTGTAGGCAATATACTGGCGAATCATTGTCAAAAGGGCTTCCTGGGGAATGTCCCCGGCGCTTTGTCCGCCCCTGCTTTTCTTCCCGGGATCCGGAATCCATGACTCCAGGAGGGTCTCAAGCTGTTCGTCTCCGATCTCGGGGGCCTGACCTTTTATTATCTGCACGGCATAGTTGCGAATCATGTCCCGGATGGATTCCACACTTGCCCCGACCTGCTCTTCAATACTGCGGCCGGTCTGGCGAGCGACGTTCTGAATATTAACCCCGCCGAAGGCTTGCTGCTTCTCCCGCCTTTTCAGTGCTTCCCTGATAGCGGCAAGATCATCCGTGTCTGCCTCATTCAGGATATATTCAAGTATGGGATAGATCCGTATCTTGTCCATGGCCTCTAAACATTGAACTTGAAGAACATGACATCTCCGTCCTTGACGGGATACTCCTTTCCTTCAATCCTCAGTTTACCTGCCTCTTTGACCTTCTGTTCAGATCCATAACTGAAAAGGTCTTCGCAGTGGTAAACCTCCGCCTTGATAAAACCCTTCTCGAAATCCGTGTGAATTACCCCGGCGGCTTTCGGCGCGGTGTCGCCTTTATGGAAGGTCCAGGCCCGGACCTCCTTCGGTCCGGCGGTAAAAAAGGTCCTGAGATCAAGCGTGTCATAGGCCTTCTGTATCAGTTTGGACAGACCCGACTCTGCAAGACCTGCATCGGAGAGGAACATCTCCTTCTCTTCCTCGGAATCCAGTGCCGCGATATCCGCCTCGAGTTTGCCGCAGATTCGTACGACCTCGACCCCGTCTTCTCCGGCAATCTTTTCAACCTCCCGGGTATAATCATTGCCGTCCTTTATGCCTTCCTCATCGACATTGGCCACATAAATCTGCTTTTTCAGGGTAATAAGCTGAAGTTCCTTCAGGATCTCCTTTTCATCATTACCGAAATCCAGGGTCCTGGCCGCCTTTCCCTGGGAGAGGACCTCCTGCAGCCGCTTGAGGAGCAGATCTGCGGTTTCGGCCTTCTTTTTCACATCCTTGTCAGGAGACCGGAGGGCCTTGCTGTTTTTTTCCAGCCGCTTCTCCACCGTCTCGAGATCCGCCAGAGCAAGCTCGATATTGATCGTCTCGATATCCGAAGCAGGATCAATCGTATTGCTTACATGGGTGACATCAGGATCGTCAAAACAGCGCACCACATGGGCGATAATTCCTACTTCCCGGATGTTCGCGAGGAACTTGTTCCCAAGCCCTTCCCCTTTGGAGGCGCCCTTTACAAGTCCAGCGATATCGACAAATTCCACGATGGCGGGTATAACCTTTTCTGTGGGAATAAGATCTACAATTTTCTGAAGCCTGCTGTCGGGTACGGACACTATTCCGACATTCGGGTCTATAGTACAAAAAGGGTAGTTTGCCGCCTCAGCAGGTGCCGAGGTAAGGGCAGAAAAAATAGTTGATTTTCCAACATTCGGCAGTCCGACGATACCGCAATTCAATGCCATTATTATTCTCTTATCTGAAGGATTGTTTATTCTTTATACTCTGAAATCGGGACTTTATTCAATGACAGGCAGATAAAGGTCAGCTCGGACAGAGGGAGACATCCCGATCAGCGGTGTTCCTGTAATATCTTGATAATGGTTTGAATAGTCTCTATGCGCTGCTCTAAACTGGTATTTTCCGAGATCTCATCCCCCGTAATACCCAATCGAGACAGTCTGTGTCTCGCCTTTTCAGAGAGTACGACGGGTAACTGATTTTTCAGGCCAGAATTACTACAGGCATGATGCGTTATCGGCACCTCGCTGAGAACAGAAGCAGAGTACAGTATCCTGGAAAGCAGCTCTTCATTTTCATCAATCTCATAATCAGGCAGAGAGTAGTGAAAACAGGCCTCATCTGGTTGTTGGAGACAGCCGGAAAGACTTCTCTCTTGCTCCGAAGGGTTATTCACTGTTTCCGCTTCGACCTGTATTCGCCCGCCCAATAATCCAACATACTGCAGAAAATCAGCTGGGACATGCTCATCAGGATGAACAGCCCAGGTAAGGCTGAGCGGTGATCCGGCGGCAAGGGTTTCAATTGCCGCGCTTGCTGCACTCAGGACATGTCCGCCAAGAACGATCCTTTCAGGTCGATTTGACAAGATCGTCCTGGCCTTGCAGCTGCAGTTTTCATATACATCAATCCCATTGACAAAAAATCGGGGGGAATCGATGTTCAACAGCGCACTGACGGGCAGCCAGAAACTCGACCCGTTTCGCAGGATAATATGGATTTGATGGTCCTCACAATTGAGTATTCTTCCATCCAATATCGTACCCGGTTTCAGCACATCCCGCGGCCGTATCAGCAGGTTTTCGGTCCACAATCCCGCTCCTTCAATGGCAGGAATATATGGATCCACCGCATACTCAGAAGAGCTTACAAGAATGGTAAAGGTCTGTTTCTGGAGTAAAGCTGCCCAGCAGAGAGCATTGAGCCCCCGGCCGACAACTACGACCGGAGCTCCGTCTAAAATTTCACTCGTTGATCGACGCATGATTTCTGAGATACTCCTTCCTTTGGAAAATCAATCAGTCCTGTTGAATCTCTTGACCCATCCGCCGAGATCGTCCATCACCGAATAGAAGACCGGGATTACTATCATGGTCAGAAAGGTTGCCGCGGTCATTCCGCCGATAACAGCTACCGCCAGGGGCGAAAAACGTTCGGCTCCGAGGGCCCACTCCATGGCCAGGGGGATCATACCCACGATGGTTGAAAGGGAGGTCATCATTATAGGCCTGAATCTGGCATCCACAGAGCTTTCTATCGCCACCATGCGGTCTTCACCGGCATCGCGTCGTTGCTGGATAAAATCGATCAGGATTATTGAGTTGTTCACCACAATTCCGATCAGGAGAATCAGGCCTACCAGTACCGGCATCGAGACGGGCATTCCCGCTATCCCTAGTGCCGTGGCTATACCTATCAGACTCAAGGGTACCGCCATCATCACGGTAATCGGGTGGGCGAAGGACTTGAACTGTGCTACCAGAAGCAGATAGACAGCAATAAAGGCGATTCCCAGCGCGCCGGCGAGTTCGCTCCGCGACTCGGCCATATCCTTCTCTTCGCCTTCCAGGGTAATTGCGTATTCTTCCGGTACCAGGATTTTATCGAGGGCTCGTTCCACATCACGGGAGACAAAATTAAGGGGACGATCCTGATGGAGCGCCAGGATGTCGAGGGTCGGCAGCAGGTTCTCCCGCGTAACCAGCCCCTGCCCCATTACCTCACGCCCCTGGGTTACTGTTCCAACCGGCACGGTTGTCCCGACACTGGGTGCAAAAGCCCGGACGGCAAAGGCATCATCCCGTTCGCGGCGGTACTCCGGCGCGTAGCGGACGCGTATGGGAGTGTCGTTGCCTCCTTCACCCCGGTAGACGCCGGCAGGTGCCCCGTCGAGGGATCGTGCCAGTTCACGGGAGATCTCGTCAGGCGGCAGTCCGAGCTCACGGGCACGATTTATGTCGACAGTGAGGATTACGTTCCGCTGGTCGAGACGCCAGCTGCGGTAGGTATTGACCGTTCCCGGCACCGAGGCGACTGTTTTCAGCACCTCGTCACCAAGCCGATCGAGAACCAGAGGATCGGGACCTTTTATACTGGCTACAATCGTCGAGGCCGTGGTTGATTTAGCGGTACTGCCGGACTCACGGACAACATAATTCTCGATTCCAGGCACCCGCGAGATTTTTTCACGCACCCGGTCCTGAATCTCCCATATCGTCTCATCCCGCTCTGTCCGCTCTGTCCAAGCAATGGTGATATACCCTTGCGTCGGTCCCTGGACACCACCGCCCCCGAAGGAGTTCATCCCCGGCTCGAATCCTATCTGGGTCGATACTTTGTCCAGTTCAGCCTCTTCAAGGATAATCGCTTCCACATCGGCAACAACCCGTTCTGTCTCGTCGAGAGAGGAACCTGAGGGAGTCTCGATGCTTATGAAGGTCGCTCCGCCGTCCATCTTCGGCAGCAGTTCCATACCCAGGGACACAAGAATACGCCCCCCGGCCACAAACAGCACCAGCGCGACGACCAGTACCACCCAACGGTGGTGAAGAGACCACTTGAGCATATGAACGTACAGCGATCGGAGACGGTTCATCAGAAAACTCCAGGGCCTGGCCGCGGTTTGAGCAAACCGTTCCATTCTGCCCGCATTCCCTGTGACCTTCATGGTGAGAATCGGAACCAGCATCAAGGCTACCAGAAGGGATGAAATAAAGGCGATGATCATTGTTGCCGCCAGGGGACCAAAGGTCTTTCCGACAAATCCATACAGAAACAAAAGGGGAATCAAAACCGTCAAGGTCGTCGCGTTACCGGCAATAACAGCGAACTGGATCTCCTTGGCGCCCTCCAGGGCCGCCTTGAAAGAGGAGACACCAGCCGCCCCCTCTGAGTTCCCCTCCTGATAGTGGCGAGTTATGTTTTCCAGGACCACAACCGAGGCGTCCACAACCATTCCCACCGCGAGGATTATCGCCGTCAGCGTAACCAGGTCGACCTGAATGCCGAAGAGCTTCATCCCGGCGAAGGTAAGAAGGAAGGACATGGGCATCGAAATGGCGACCACCAGGCCGCGACGAAAACTGCCCAGGAAAAGAAAGATGATTACCGTTGCCAGGGCCAGCGCCTGGCCGACGGCGCCGAGCATATTGGAAACAACCTGCTCGGTAAAGGAGGCATCCTCGTCAGCAACCAGCACGGTCAACTCAGGGTACTTCTTTCCGATCTCCTCAAAAGCTGCCGTGATCCGGTGTACGACCTCCACGGTATTTGCATCATCCTGTCTGAATATCTGCATGGCGATGGCGTGGCTGCCGTCGACCCGAAAGCGCGAGAGGTCTTCCCCGGAACCGATACTGATCCGGGCCAGGTCCCCCACAATCAGACGCTGCCCCGCGGGAGTGCTTAGCGGAATTGATTCAATCTCCTCGATGGATTGACTGAGCTCATCGACCCGAAAACTGTACTGTTGTCCCTGGCTTCTGATTTCACCCGCGGGAAGACTAACGTTGTGAGAGGAAATCGCCCCGATAACAGCGCCAAGGGGAAGGTTATGCGCTTCCAGCCGCGACCGGTCTACATCTACCGATACCTCCGGTTGAAAGCCTCCGAACACATCCACAAGGGCTACGCCGGGTATCCGTTGAATCTCCGGGGACAGCACTTCTTCGGCAAGATCCCGTACCGCCACCATATCCGTACCCAGTAATCCCAGGGTGATCACCGGGCGGTCACTGGTGGAGAACTTCAATACCTGCGGCTCGGCGATTGTATCCGGTAAAGCCGACCTTATACGGGTCAAAGCATTCTGAACATCCACCGCCGCCAGGTCTACTGAAGTATCGTAGCGAAACTCCACTGCCACAAGGGATATTCCGTTCTGGGAGGTTGAACTGACCTTCTCCACCCCCTCCAGCGAGGCAAGCTCCTCTTCGATGGGATCGGATACCAGATCTGCCACATCCTCGGCGGCGGCCCCGGGATAGGAGGTCAGGATATTCACCAGGGGCGGAGCGGTATCCGGGAAGAGTTGAATCGGTAGATTTATGTACGAGAGAATCCCGAAGATTACCGCTGCAATAAAGAGCGGATAGATGGTATATCTGTTTTTCAGCGAATATTCGGAAAGAGCCATTACCTGCTCCTTTCGGCGTTGACGGCATAGACAGGCGCCCCGTTCTGCAGACTGCTGAGGTTGGTGACGGCCACGAAATCCTGCCCGTTCCAGTCAAAATCAACCGCTACCCATCCCTCCTGGCTTATCCCCGGTTCAATATCGACTCGATGAGCCGTTTCTCCGGTGATGACAAAGAGGTGGGGGTTGCTGTCGCGATCAGCAAGCGCCCGGGTCGGCACGGCGACAACATCGACCTGACGCTGGACAATAAACTCGGTACGGATGGAGGCTCCCTTGCGCCACAAGCCTTTTGCAAGGTTCGTATCAGGTATAGGTATTGTCACAGAGAAAGTTCGAGACTGGCCGCTGGCCGCCGGTGATATAGCTGACACACTGGCCGCCACCGACGGGCCGTTGTTTATATGAAGTTCCACTTGAGTACCAATACCTATACCCCGTTCGAGGTCCTCCTCAACCACATCGACTTTGATTTCCCGGGACTCGTCTCCGATCAGGATGAGCGGCTGGCCGGGCATAACCGGCTGCCCTATTTCCGCCGGCCAGTCCAGAACCGTACCATCGAAAGGTGCAGTTACGACCGTTTTTGCCAGCTGAGCCTTCGCTTCGTCGAGACTTGCCCTGGCGCTGCGAATAGCCCGCTCGCTGGAATCGGCCTGTTCAGGTGCCAATGCCCCCTTTGCCACCAGGTTTTTGTCTGTTGTATGCCTGCGGCCCCAGTAGTCGACCTCGGCCTCGAGTCGTTCCACCGCCGCTCCCAATTCAGGAGAATCGAGCATCGCCAGTATCTCATCACGTGAAAACGATTCACCTTCACGAAAAGGGAGTTCCGCCAGGGTACCCTGTACCCGGGCGATTATGGGTACCTCCTGACGAGCGTATACCGTCCCTATGTATGAAATACGTCGTTCAAGGCTGGTAATCCTGGGTTTTTCCACCCGGACGGCTACCGGCTTTTCCGCGGCAGGTTTCCCTTCCGTCTTTCCGATACTGCCTCCGGCGGAACATCCGGCGAGGACCATCAATAGTATAATTGCCATAATCCACAGCGCTTTATGCTTTTGTATCATCTGAATTACTCCTGTATAAATTTTCCTGCGAGGGATGGAGTCAACTTTCCCGCCAGTTTGTAGTACGCGACATAGGAGAGCAGCTCTTCATACAGCATGCTCCGCTCGCGCAGGCGAAGTTCAAGGAGAGCAGCTTCTTCTGTCAGGACATCGCTCAGGGAGCTGCGACCTTCGGAGTATCGAAATTCCGCCGCCTGGACAGTCAGCTCCTGATTCTCGACAGCTTTTGCCAGGTATTCCCTGCGCGAAGCAGCATTGTCGGAACGGAGCATGGCAATTTGTGCTTCGCTCTGCTCATTTGTGCGAGCAGCATCCAGCTCATACCTGGCAGCTTTCAGACGGGCTTCCGCTGATTGCAGGTGCGCCGCCCGTTCTCCTCCAGTAAAGAGGGGCATGCTTACCGACAGTCCAAGGGCCCATTCGGAAGCAATATCCGTTTCCGCGGAAGCCCGGAAGGTCTGGCTGGCAAAGCCTGAAAGCCTCGGAGCAAACGCAGACAGTGTCGACTTCTTCGCTTCCTGAGCAGCAGCGTACTGCGCATCCGCTGCCAGGCTTCCGGGTCCGGAAATCGTCTTCTCATCAAAATCATCCTTATCGATCGCTGAAACGGAAAAACCATGATTTCGTGGATAAACAGCTTCGCTTCGTCCAAGCATTTCTCCAAGCCGGTATGCAACTACGTCCTTCTGGTAAAGAATTTCAAGTCGGTCAGAAATCGCAGAATCAAGGGAGGCAGTAAGCTCGGCAAGCGATGCGGGGGATACCCTTCCCTCTCTGCTGAGAGTCTCAAGTTCCTCGTGTCTGCGCTTAAGGGTCGTAATATGACTGTCCATCAGTGCGAGACTGTCTGACAGCTGGGCCATTTGTACAAAGACTTCAATTACACCGGCTATAACATTCTGTTCAACAATGCTGGCCTGGGCCTTTCCGGCATTCAGCATATGTCGCGTTGCCCCGACACTGTGGAGGGAAGCGAGGTCGATAATGGGAATGTCGAGGCGCAGTACACCAGTGTAGATATCCCGGTCAAACTCCAGAGGATTTGCCGGTTCAGGCGAACCATGCATGGGAGATACCAGAGTCTGTTCCTCATTTTTTGTGTAATCACCAAGGGCTACAAGTTTCGGCAACAGAGTACTCCGTGCTTCCCGTACTGCTGCCTCATGCTGCCTGACTTCCACCTCTGCAGCTGCGATGCGGTAATTTTTTACCATTACCTCCTCCAGGGCCTCATCAAGGGAGATCTCATTGTGCTCTATTGTCTCTGCAAAACCTTCACCTGGATGGGCTATAAGCAGTGCCGCCAGGTATGGTATCAGTAACAGCATAAATCTTTTTGTTCGTGCTTTATGTACTTTTTCATAGTTATCACTAACTAACCTTCTATTGTAAAAAAACAGCATTTTTACACTCCTTCATCTTTTATTTCCAGCGACTGATAACAGGCTGATAATCGACTCGGCAAGTGCCGCCCCCTCTTGCGCCAGGTCGAACTGATATTTGCTCAAATACCAACGGGTCACTAAAAGACGCAGGGTACCCAGTACGGTCATTGCCTGGTGCTGCATCGGCACTTCCCTGCGAAAAATACCGCTTTCAATGCCTTCATCAAGGATACTTCTGACATATCCTTCGGCGGATTCCATAACACGAGAAATTGTATCAATAAGTTCCCGCTGATCCATAAATATTTCCACAGCGAAGAATATTCCTGACGTCGCAGGATATTCCAGAAAACGTTTGGTGTGCTGAAGAAAAAAAGCGCGCAGTTTGTTTTCCGGGCTGCGATCGCTCTGAACGATCTCCTGCAGAACTCGTGAACTCCAGATGGCAAACTGCTCAAGAATTGCAACGAGAATTGCATGTTTACTGTCGAAATGACGATAGAGAGCAGGTTCAGATATGCCGATTCGCCTGGAAAGTTCCCGCGTTGTAAAACCCTGAATCCCTTTCTCTGCTATAATCTCAATGGACCGTTCCAGTATCTCACTCTGTCTTTCACTCAATTCCACCGGATTCATCCCACCCTTTGTTAGTTATCACTAACTATAATCATATTACTTTATCCGGTCAACAAATTTTCTGCATTATTTTTTTTGATTTCATCATATACCTGTCTCTTTTTTCAAAGTCGATGGGAGACAACCGTTTGTGTTTACAGGAGAAACCGCAGTTTTTATAAGAAAGGAGCAAGTTCAAGCCGGGTAATCAGGCCGTTGACGCCGTAAGCTCTTAACACGTGACGCCAGGTCCGGCATCTTTCGCGGGGATGCGAAAGTGCAAACCGGCCTTTTCTTTTG
>NZ_MWQY01000025.1 GCF_002087085.1 Marispirochaeta aestuarii
GATTCGCAAACTGGGGGTCACTTCATATTGTCTACTCTTTTTCCCATATCCTGCGCCGTCAGGAGTTCCGCGCCGGCCTCGGCCCCTGCTGCCGCAGGTGTTTTTTGTGGCTGCACAATCTTTTTCCCTGACGAGGGCGAACAAAATGCACTTTCAGAGGATTTTCTATGCTATTCTCATTTTTTGATTTCTGGTGTAGTATGAGTAATCATGTCAGCTATTAACATTAATTCGAATACCCCTGTAGCCGTAGGAATGTCCGGTGGCGTAGACTCCTCGGCCGCGGCTTTCCTCCTGCAGAAGCAGAGCTCCCGGCTCATGGGGGTAAGTCACTATATCTGGCCGGAAGGTGACTGCTGCTCCGCGGAGCTGCTTGCCCGGGCCCGGGATGCCTGCACACATCTGGGAATACCCTATATGGTTGAGGATCTCCAGGAGGAGTTCACCGGGGCTGTGGTGCAGGACTTTGTGGATGCCTATCTCGACGGCAAAACTCCAAACCCCTGTGTGCGCTGCAACCAGCGCATCCGTTTTTCCACCTTCTACCGACGCCTGGAAACGAAGCTTCATGAAACGGGATTCCTGACGGAGGGAGAGAGCCTGAAGATGGCCACCGGTCACTATGTTCGTGTGGAGGAGACCGACGAGGGGCTCTTTCTCCGCCGGGGACTGGACAGAAGGAAGGACCAGAGTTACATGCTCTACCAGATTCCCAGGGACCTCCTCCCCAATTTCGTGTTCCCCCTGGGAGAGATGAAGAAGACCGAGGTCGTGGCTCTGGCAAAGGAGCATGGACTGCCGGCAGCGGCGGCCCGGGAGAGCCAGGACGCCTGCTTTGTCCACGGCCGTTACGGAGACTTCATTGCCGAGTTTACCGGAAGCATGAAAGGAAATGAGCCGGGGGACATCGTGGATACCGCGGGAACGGCCCTGGGGACCCACCGGGGCTATATCAACTATACCATCGGTCAGCGACAGGGGCTGGGGCTTGGAAACGGTCCCTGGTTTGTTGTGAGAGTCGATCCCCGGGCCAACCGGGTTGTTGTCGGCCGCAGGGAAGAGCTGGGGACCCGGGAATTCAGTATAAGCGGATGTAACTGGTTTTTCCGAAGAAACCCCGGAAGCTTCGAGGCCAGGGTGAAAATTCGCTACAATTCATCTGCCGTTCCCTGCCGGGTCCGTCTGGAGGATGATTCCCGGGCACGGGTGAGTCTGTCCCGGTCGGAAGCGGTGACCCCCGGACAGTCAGCGGTCTTTTACCTGGATGAGCTGGTTCTTGGAGGGGGTATTATTGACTGAGCTGGACCTGGAGAATCCCTTTTTTTCCGCCCCAGTCTACCATTTAGAGGAAACCGGTTCGACCATGGAGGATGCGGCACGCCTGGCCGCGGAGGGGAAGGCTTCGGGCTTCGTTGTAACGGCGGATCATCAGATCTCAGGACGCGGGCGAATCGCCGACCGGCGCTGGGAATCCTCCCGGGGCAGGGACCTGCTTTTTACCCTGGCCCTGAGACTCAATGATATCCCCTTTGGTCCGACGGCCTTGTCCCTGCGCTGCGGGCTGGGATTGGCCCTCCTGCTGGAAAAACGCTGGGGCCTGGAGCCGTGGATCAAGTGGCCCAACGATCTGCTCATAAGGGGCGGAAAGATCGCGGGAATCCTCTGCCAGGGACGGGGAGACTGGTTCTTCACGGGGATAGGTCTGAACCTCGTTTCCCCGACGTCTGCTTCAAAGCTGCGGCGCAGGGCGGCATCAGTTACGGACGAGACCGGCAGGGAAGAAGAGCCTTCTGTTGTGCTTTCCGCGCTTCTTCCTGCGCTGAAGGAGGCACTGTCTGCCCGGGACTGGCAGGAACAGATTAACCGCAGGCTCTTCGGGGCTGGTTCTCAGGTTACCGTCTATCCCGGAGCTGCCGGGAGCGGAGAGAGCTATCGCGCCCGGATTCTGGGTGCGGCCCCGGATGGCGGTCTCATCCTTCTGGACGGTGACGGCCGCCGTGTTACCCTTATTACCGGAGAGATCGATTTCCAGGACCTATCCTGAGTGCACTTCCTCCTGCCGCGTTTCCCTGCAGATCTGATGGCTCTCCAGGTGGGGCAACAGGGGAGCCAGGGAGTGTAACGGCGGGTTTTCCGGAGAGAGGGGGTCGAGGCTCAGTACGATGCTGAAGCGTTCCCCCAGTCCTTCAACCTTTTCACCTGGAAAACCCAGATAACTTCCCCCGGGATTAATGCAGAGCTCCCCGTCGCTGACCTTGAAGGGAAGCTCCCTTACCTTTGCCTGATGATCCGCGAATACGAGACTCAAGGCTGTGGTCTCATCTTTGAAGGAGAAGGTCGTACCGTGAAGCAGTCCCGCCGATACCGAATCCAGAGGTACCGGAGATGCTCCCTCGTCGGGATAACGGACCTCCACCACGGGATATCCCCGGGCAGACCGGAAGGGTATTTCGCATACTCCGTAGGAGCGGATCTCTACCCCCGGCCTGCATCGGGGAAAGAACAGGAAAAAGGAGATACAGAGCCGGGGATCTCCGGCGGCGAAGAAATAATCCCGCACAAGCCGCCCCGGTTCAAGGAATTCCTCGGATTCAAAAACGGAGCTGTCCCGAAGACCCCGGATGCTGCTGTTCTGAAACGAGAAGGAGCCGATTCTTCGGGAGCGTACAAGATTTCCGGAGGTCTCAATCCATGAGGCTGAAGGAGCATGAATAAGCCCGGCTGTTCCACCCCTGGAGAATCCCGCCAGTTCTCCCTGACTGAAAGAAGCGGCAACATCCTCTTCATCCATCTCGACCTCTCCCGGCATGTGGGCAATCAGTCCTCGTTCGGGAACCGGGAGGGATCCGCACTCCCGCTTCTCTTCGTCGTTATCTGTCTCAAAGGCTCTTGACAGCAGGAGAAACCGGGTCTCCTTCGGTTTGTCCCAGGCTATCTCCCGACGGCTGCGGCTGAGGGGATCAGCCGGCAGGGGCGGATTTGGCGATTTGGAAAGGAGGATTTCCTCAGGGGCTGCCGCTGACTCCCGGGTACTGCCGGCCATGTCAAGGAGATCCTCCAGCTCCAGTACATCACAGCGGAATTTTCTGCGCAGCCGTACCAGCAGAGAGACCGCCGCCTCCGCATCTTTCGTTGAGCCGGCGTCGAGTACTATGATGGCCGGGATCCTCTCCGTCTGTACCAGGCGTTTGACCTGTTTCATGCGCCGTTTCAGAGAGGGATACTCCTCAGTGCCGACCATATGCAGCAGGGGAAACCGAATCGTCCGCCGGGAATCGAAATAAAGCAGCCTGTTCCGGTCTTCAAGGAAAAGCCGTCCCCGTTTCAGGTAAATGCTTCTCAGGTCTTTGCGAAAAGGAGCGGGACAGGGGGGAAAAAGGTACTCAAGAAGAGCATCGTTCTGCCTGCTCCGGGGCAGCAGAAGCTCCTCTTCGATTTCATCCCTCCGTAACAGAGCATGGGGCAGGGCGTATTTTCCCTGGGAAATCAGGTTTCTCTCTTCTGAGCCGGGAACATGAATGTTTCGCGGAAGGCTCCAGAAAAACAGAAAACCCTCCCGGGCGAGTCTTTTCTGCAGATACTCAATTACCTCCCTGTCGGCGTTCTGACAGGAATGGGATGGACGGATACAGATCCCGCAGGTAAAGGGAAACCTATTTTTCACCCCTTTATTCGGCCCGAAAGGGCAAAATAAGTCAAGGGATGGGGAAAAAATGGTTCAAAATCTCCAGCTATTGGTTGATGAAAGCACTTAGAATTTGTATCTTCTATTCAATTCCACTGCACTATTAAAATTACCACTGTTAGGAGAGGTGTATTAAAAATGGCTAAACAATTGCAGTTCAACGAAGAGGCGCGCAGGGGCCTCCTGAAGGGCGTCGAGAAGCTTGCCGCCGCTGTCAAGGTTACCCTGGGCCCGAAGGGACGAAACGTTCTTCTGGATAAGAAATTTGGTGCTCCTACGGTAACGAAAGACGGTGTTTCCGTTGCAAAAGAGATCGAGCTGGAGGACCCCTTTGAAAACATGGGTGCCCAGCTGTTGAAGGAAGTTGCCACCAAAACCAACGATGTTGCAGGAGACGGCACTACAACCGCTACGGTGCTTGCCTACTCCATCTGTAAAGAGGGCTTAAAGAGCGTCGCCGCCGGTATCAATCCCATGGGCATCAAGCGGGGAATCGACAAGGCCGTCGAGGTCGCCGTAGAAGAGATCCGCAAGGCTGCGAAGGACATCAAGGACAAGGAAGAGATCTCCCAGGTTGCGGCTATTTCCGCCAACAACGACCGGGAAATCGGTGACGAGATCGCCAATGCCATGGAGAAGGTCGGCAAGGACGGTGTTATTACCGTTGAGGAATCCAAGACCATTGAATCCAGTACCGATTTTGTAGAGGGTATGCAGTTCGACCGAGGATATCTTTCTCCCTATTTTGCCACCAATCGCGACAATATGACCGCGATTCTCGATGACCCCTATATTCTGATCCACGACAAGAAGATCTCCAGCATGAAGGACCTGCTGCCTGTTCTCGAGAAGGTCGCCCAGGCAAGCAAGCCGATCCTTATTATTGCCGAAGACGTTGAAGGAGAGGCCCTTGCGACCCTGGTTGTGAACACAATCCGGGGAACCCTGAACGCCGTTGCCGTCAAGGCTCCCGGTTTCGGGGACCGCCGCAAGGCCATGCTCGAGGATATCGCCATTCTTACCGGCGGACAGGTTATCTCCGAGGAGCTGGGACTCAAACTCGAAGGTGTGGAGCTGGAGCAGCTCGGACGGGCCAAGAGCATCAAGGTCGAGAAAGAGAACACCACCATCATCAACGGCGAAGGCAAGGCCTCGGACATCAAGGACCGGATCGCCCAGATCAAGGCTCAGATCGAGGATACCACCTCCGATTACGACCGGGAGAAACTGCAGGAACGGCTGGCCAAGCTGGCCGGCGGTGTCGCTGTCATCAACGTAGGGGCCGCCACCGAGGTCGAACTGAAAGAGAAGAAGCACCGCGTGGAAGACGCCCTTTCCGCGACCAGGGCTGCCATCGAAGAAGGGGTTATTCCCGGCGGCGGGCTTACCCTTATTCAGGCTGTAGCCGTACTGGAAAAGGCGGACCTGTCCGTCTATCCCGAAGAAGAAAAGGTGGGATTCAGGATCGTTACCCGGGCCCTGGAAGAACCGATCCGCCAGATCGCAGAAAACTGCGGGCTCGACGGTTCCATCATTGCCGAAAAGGCCAAACACGAGAAGAAGGGCATCGGTTTTGACGCCGCTTCCATGGAATGGACAGACATGATCAAGGCCGGAATCATCGATCCCGCCAAGGTGACCCGCTCGGCCCTGCAGAACGCTGCTTCCATTGCGTCCCTGCTGCTGACCACCGAAGCCACTGTTACCGATATCCCCGAACCCGAATCTGCGGCTCCCGCCGGCGCTCCCGGAATGGGCGGTATGGGTGGAATGGGAGGCATGGGCGGCATGATGTAAGCCCCCGGCTCTCTTTTGCTGTCTATCTTCGGCGGTCCTCTTGGCGGGGACCGCCTTTTTTATTTACACTGAGCGGGACGGAGGTTCTGCAATGAAACAGCAGGAGTACATGTTCACCATCGGTTTTTCCGGTAACACCGCAATTGTCGACGGCGCGGCAATGAAGAAGTACGGAAAAATGGGGATTGATGAACTTGTCGACCGGGGACTTTTCAAACCGGCTCTGGCGGCGGCCTTTTTCGCCGGAGATACCGAGGCCCTGAACAGGGTGCGCGACGCCTACAACAACACGGCAGGCACTGATTTTGAGGGGTATGAGCAGATTATGCGGGTCTTCGGTCTCGATCCCGCCCCGGAAAACCTGGAAAAAGTGAAAGTTCTTTCCTGAGAGAGCCTGACCTGCGCGGAAGGCCCCCGAATCTTTAAGCTTGACCGCGTTTACCTATATGTGTTACGTTTTTGCAATCCCATGGATAGAGGTAAGTGATTATAATGACTACGCTTTCTGCATTATTACCGATCGCCCAGGCGGGCGGTTCCGGTCAGTTGATGACGACCTTCGTAACCTTCGGTCTCGTCATCCTGATCTTTTATTTTCTCATTATCCGGCCCCAGAACAAACGCCAGAAAGAGGCGAAAAAGATGCTCGATGCCCTGAAGAAGGGTGATCGTGTCGCCAGTATCGGCGGAGTTCGCGGGGTTGTGCAGTCCGTTAAAGAGGACACCGTGATTGTTAAGGTAGATGACGCGACCAAGCTTGAGTTTTCCAAGAACGCGATAGCTTCCGTGTTGGCCCCCAGGGAGGAAAAGGTCGAGGACTAGGGAAGCAATCCGTACGCGGATTCCCGCTTTTAATTTTTCTTTTCCAAGCAAATAAATTATTCCATCCGGAGTAGAACATGAGTAAACGATTCCGATTCTTCATCGTGCTCCTGGTGCTGGCGATATCGGGAGCCTTTCTGTACCCCACCTTTGAGTGGTACTTCCTGATACCCGATCAGAAGATCGACCTCGCCTCCGGTTCCCGCGAGCAGGTCCAGATGTACGCCAAAACCAAAGCTGCGGAGGTTTCCGCCGAGCTCAGGGCCATGGTTGCCCAGAGCCCCGACAAGGAAATCCCCGCGGAGTACGACTTTTTGATCACCAAGGCAAAGGAGAACTATAAGCTTGCCAAAAAAGAACTGCCCAAGGTCTGGACCGTAGAGGCGGTTTTTGCCGGTTTTACCGGTGAAGGTGAGTTCTTTGCCGCTGTTGAGGACTATTACCGCAGCGATCTTCTCGCTGTAAAGGAACAGGGCAATTCAATCATGCAGCTCGGACTTGATCTGTCCGGAGGTATGCGGGTTCAGCTCAGCGCGGACCGGGAGAGCCTTGCCGAACGGCTGGAGCGGGAACCGAGTACCACGGACATGAACGAGGCCGTTGACCGCGCCATGGAGATCCTTACCAACCGTATCGACAAGTTCGGCGTAACCGAACCATCGATCCGCAAGCAGGGAGACTCCCAGATAATCATAGAGATTCCCGGAGCCGCCGACCCCGACAGGGTGCGATCCTTTCTAATGGGCAAGGGAAGCCTGAACTTCCATATTGTCGATCAGGAAATCAGCCAGGAGGTTCAGAACTTCCTGAACGATAATCCCCAGGCCATGGTAACCAGTGAAGGAAAGATCCGGGGTACCGATATCGTTCCCGCCGGTTATATTATCCGGGGGTATTACGTAAAGGACAGCTACGGTATCGACCAGCTGCAGCGTTACGTTGTCATCCGCCAGGATGCCGGGCTCGACGGCGGCCGTATACAGGAAGCCACCGTCGGATCCCACCCCATTACCGGCAAGCCGGTTATCAACTTCCGCCTTGATCGCGAGGGGGGCGACATCTTCTTCAAACTTACCTCTGAAAACGAAGGAGAAACCCTGGCTATCGTTCTGGACGACAAGGTAAAGGCCATGGCCCGTATTTCCGAGCCCATCCGCGAGAGCGTGCAGATGACCGGTTTCGACCGGCAGGAAGCCAATGATCTCGCCCTGGTACTGCGGACCGCTGCCATGCCGGTGGATCTGATTGTTGAGAACCAGCAGGCCATCGGCGCCGCCCTGGGAGAAGACTCCATCGCCGAGGGACTGATGGCCATAACCATCGGTTTCATTGCGGTTATCGTCTTTATGCTGGTCTATTACAAGGGTGCCGGACTTGTCTCTGACCTCGCCCTTGTTCTGAACCTCATTTTCATCGTAGCCATTCTTTCGGCTTTCAATCTTACCCTTACCCTGACCAGTATTGCCGGTCTGATCCTTACCGTGGGTATGGCGGTGGACGCGAACGTTATCATCTTTGAAAGAATAAAAGAGGAATACCGCATTGGTAAGAGTGCCGATGCTGCGGTGAAAGCCGGCTTCCGGAAAGCTTTCTGGACGGTAATGGATGCGAATATCACAACCTTTATCGCGGCAATCTTCCTGTCCCAGCTCGGGTCCGGTCCTATTCAGGGTTTTGCCTACACCCTTGCGGTTGGTATTGTATCGTCCATGTTTACAGCTCTCTTTGTTTCCCGTCTTGTCTTCGATTTCGGACTTGAGACCCTGGGTATGAAAAAGCTGAGCATCGGGTGGAGGAAATAATGAAGCGCGTAATACAATTCACAAAATTCCGATATCTTATGATCCTTTCTCTGCTGATCATTATCGCCGGTATTGCAGGTACTGTTGTCCAGGGAGGATTCAACCTGGGTATCGACTTCAACGCCGGCTTGAACCAGCGCGTGCAGATTGCCCCCGTGGCCATGAAGGTCAGCTACAGTGGAGAGGATTCGGTTCTGTTCAATGTTACCTCCTCGGGACTCATCCTTGAGATTCGTGATGCCGATGGCCTCGATCGGACGGAGATCTCCTATGGTGATTATCCTGTACTGAGGGCGGTCGCGGCGGCGCTGAACGGCGTAGAGGGTGTCCAGGCGGAGCTGATGGTTTCCGGCCAGATATCTTCCAGCGACCTCTTGAGTCTCAACTTCGCCATCGATCTTTCCCAGGAAAGCGCCGTTGTCAACATGCTTCCCGCCGGGGATGAGTCGAGTATCGAGGAAATCCGGTCCCTTCTGGACGGAATCGGTTCTACCATGATTCAGATCGTTGGTAGTCCTCAGGACCAGGAGTACCTGATCCGGGTCAAGGATCCCGGCAATACAGATAACTTCAGCGAAACAATGGCCTCGGAAATCCGCAGCCGTCTGTCGTCCGAATACGGAGCGGAACAGGTCATAGTCAAGCAGACCGACTACGTGGGTCCCAGGTTCTCCCAGGACCTTGGCCGGCAGTCCTTTACCCTGACTCTGATCGCCCTGACCCTTATCCTTGTGTACATCTGGTTCAGGTTCCAGCTGGCCTATGCGGTTTCAGCAATTGTGGCCCTGATCCATGACGTGGCCTTTATGCTGGGTATTATCGGTACCTTTCAGCTGGAAGTCTCCACCGCGACAATTGCGGCAGTGCTTACCATCATAGGATACTCCCTGAACGATACCATCGTTATCTTCGATCGTATCCGTGAAAACCGGGACCTGATGAAGGACTCCCGTCTGCCCGAGGTTATCAATACCAGTATTACCCAGTCCCTCAGCCGGACGCTGATTACCTCCATTACAACCCTGCTGGCGGTCCTGGCCATCTACATCTTTGCTACCGGTTCAATCAAGCTCTTCGCACTGAACCTGATTATCGGAATCCTGGTGGGTACCTATTCATCCATCTTTATCGCCTCTCCCGTACTTCTGACCTGGTCCTCCGTGGCCAATAAACGTCGTCAGAGCAGGGACGAAGCAAAGTATGGAAGTACCAGGAAAGAAGCCCTTCCCAAGGAAGCCTCACCGGAGCAGAAGGCTCAAACTCCCCAGACCGCTATTCCCACGGTGGAACGTAAAAAACGGGGCGGAAAACGCAAGAAAAAGTAGAATTGATTCCTTTGATTCAAATACGGGGTCCTGGAAACGGGACCCCTTTTTTCGTACCTTTACATGCATGGAACCTGTGGAGTTGACAATATATGTGGGAATCGGAGAAATTGAGCGGGACAGCTGGAACAGCCTTGCCCTGGGATCACGGACACCTTTTTATGAGTGGGAATGGCTGGCACTGCTCGAACAATCCGGCTCCATAGACAGCTCCTCCGGCTGGCAGCCTCTGCATATAAGTTTCAACCGCAATGGGATTCCGGTGGGTATTATGCCCCTGTACCTGAAATCCCACAGCCACGGTGAGTTCGTGTTCGACTACGGCTGGGCGGATCTGGCCGGACAGCTGAATATTCCCTATTATCCGAAACTGGTGGGAACAGCCCCTGCGACTCCTTCCGGCTATTACCGTCTTTTCTGTTCCGACCCCGGCGAGCTGGATACGCTCCTGTCCCGGGGGCTCTCCACCCTGGAGGATATAAGCAGGGATAATCAGATACGGGGACTCAATTTTCTCTTCTGTGACCCGGTTTTTGCCCGGGGATTGAAGGAATTTCATCAATGGGAGAACCAGAGTTACCTGTGGATAAATCGGGATTACTCGGATTTCCAGGACTTTCTGTCGGAACTGTCAAAAAATCACAGAAGGAACATACGCCGTGAATGGAACAGTCTCTCAGATCAAGGACTAGAAATCACAGCTGTAAGCGGCGCTGATTTAAGCGAAGGGATCATGGAACGGATGTACCGTTTCTATCTCCGGACCAACGCGCGCTTTGGTCCCTGGGCTGCAAAGTATCTGAACCGGGAGTTCTTTCTGCGCCTGCCCGAGTTCGTTGACCACCGGGTGGTAATCTTCTCAGCCCATCCCCGCAATGCCAAACCGGAAGAGGCCCTTGGCATGTCCCTCTGTGTGTACAAGGGGGACTGGCTCTTCGGACGTTACTGGGGCGGGGATCCGGGCACCAAGAACCTGCATTTCAATACCTGCTATTATGCCCCCATGCAGTGGATGATTGAGCGGGGTATGCGTTACTTCGATCCCGGCGCAGGTTCGCCTCATAAGCTTCACCGGGGATTTATGCCCCATCCCGTGGTCAGCTGCCATCGATTTTTTGACCCCCTGCTTTCAGAAATCTTCAGAGAGAACATTCCGGCCATCAACAGGGAGAACCGCCGGATGATCCGCAGCATGGAGGAGTCCGTTCCCTTCTCTGAAAAACTCAAGTCGGAACTGCGAACAGAGATCCGACAGCTCTTCAGTCTCTCCGAGGATGAGACCTGGGGGAATCCTGAAGAGGCGTCCCGGTCTGAGGGCTTGTATTGAGCTTGTCCCGCCATATTGGTAGGATATCGGCATGGAACACAGATGTACCCTGAGCGTGCGATCCTACGAGCTTGACAACTACGGACATGTGAATAATGCCGTATACCTGAACTATCTTGAGTATGCCCGGCACCAGTTTCTGAACGACACGGGATTTCCCTATGAAAATCTGCGCAGGGAAGGCTTCGGCCTGTATGTAGCCCGTGTGGATATCCGCTATATCAAACCCGCCTTTCTGGAAGACCAGCTGGTTATTGTTTCAGAGTTGACCGGCATGGGAAGGGTCAAGGGAAGTGTCCGACAGATGATCCTGCGGGGGGATGAGCTGATTGCCGAGGCCCGTGTCGATTTTGCCACCGTCAACGGAAGCGGCCGTCCCGCCTCGATGCCCGAAGAGGCCAGGAAGGCGTGGACCGCGGCGGAAGCCTTGAAATCCTCCGAAAGATGACCCTGGACCCCCTTTCGTTTTCCTTTTCCGGACTCACAGATGAGTTCCGGAGGCGCTATGGAAAAGGGGAGTACTATGCGGATCCCTTTTTTCGTTCTCTGTATCAGAGAGGCTCTACCGGTCTAAGCGGGCTTCCTCAGTTTTTCTCCAGGCCGGAGCTTGCCAGGCAGATCAGGAATGATTTTACCCTGCGTCTGCCGGAAATAAAGACTGTTCTCAGGGATGAGACGAGCATCAAGCTTCTCCTGCAGTATCCTGACGGGGCCCGCATCGAAACGGTGGTGCTCTTCATGAGCACGTATGCTTCCCTGTGTGTTTCAACCCAGGTTGGCTGCGCCCGGGGCTGCAGCTTCTGCGAGACAGGACGCCTTGGTTTCAAGCGGAACCTGACGGCGGGAGAGATCGTCGCCCAGCAGATGCTTGTTCAATTCTACCTGGGGATACGGGTAAGCAATATTGTTTTTATGGGAATGGGGGAGCCCTTCGATAATTATGACCAGCTCCTCATATCGATAGATGTTCTGAAGGATCAGCGTGGCAGTAACATAACGGCTTCGGGTATGACTATTTCCACCGCCGGTCATGTTCCCGGAATCCGCCGCCTTGCCCGGCTGATTCGGGAGGAACCGGAACGGGGAATCCGCAGGCTCTCCCTTGCAGTAAGTCTTCACAGCGTCGATAACCGACAGAGGAGCGCAATAATGCCGATAAACCGGGTCTGGCCCCTGGAGGAGCTGCGTTCGGCCCTGCTGGAATTTCCCCTGTCCAGGAAGCGGGATCGTATTTTCATCGAGTACACCCTTATTCCCGGTTTCAATGATCATCCGGAAGCGGTACGGGGATTAATTGACTATCTTGAGGGCATTCCAAGCTGTGTTAATATTATTCCCTGTAATCCCGTTTCCAGCGGCGGTTTTCCGCGACCGGGCCGGGATCAGGTGGAAAAATTCTTCAAAGCCCTGGTTGCGGGTGGGCAGTACTGCAGGGTGCGGGATACCAGGGGCGACTCCATCAGAGCAGCCTGCGGCCAGCTGGGAGAGCTCGCCGGCCACGGGCATAAAAACGTAAGCAACCCCGGGGCAGGCGGCACCGGGGAGCCTTTGTCTCTTTCTGTCTAGCGAAAATCGACAGTTACAGTCTCTTTTGCCTCGATGCATACCCCTGCAGCGGCAAGATCTTTCTGGATATCCTTTTCGCTGACGGAGCTGCTGGCTACAACCTTGGAAAAAAGCTTTTCGTTGTCCAGAATTTTATCCATCTGAAAGTCCATTATGGTGACGGTATCGCCGTCGACGTAGCTGGCATCGGTGGAGTGGATTCCGCTGTCAATCTTTACTGCCACGCTGAAGGCCATTCCTCCGAGAAAGGGCTTCATCATCGAGGCCATCATGGCCGCTTCCTCCGGACTCTGTTCATCGTATTCATCGCTTTCATCTTCGTCTTCCCCGGACTGCTGAATACTGATGGTCAGACGCGGCCGGCCGGCGCGGTCAAAACCGAAGGTAACAGCATCGCCGTCTGCGGACTCCTCTTCATCCGTCGGTGCACCCAGCATCGGGTTGATCCTCACCCTGGATATATCGTCGTATTCAAAGAGCGCCGTATAGCCCATGCTGCCGGAGCTGTCGGATACGGGTGTCGCGGATACGAAGCGTACACCTTCGCCCATGGCTGATGCGAGCTCGCGCATGCCTTCCGGATCAATCAGGTCTTCGCTGCTCGAGGGCGGCGCATCGTCCCCGTCTTCGGAAAAACTCTGCATCATCTCCATCATTGATTTGTCCATCGAGAAATCGACCGAAATCGTTCCCGACCCGTCTCTGTTGACTGTAACCAGCCAGTTGTTGGTGAAGCACCCGCTTAAGAACAGTATGACGACTGCCAGCAGGGCAAGTCTGATCTTTTTGATACTTTGCCTCCCTTGAGCTACATAAGGGCACCTCTAAAAACTACTCTTTTCACCATATCCTGCGTCGTCAAGATTTCCCGCGGTCCTCAACTCTTGCTACCACAAGAGTTTGCGGGCGCTACAAAATCTTTCCTCCTTGACTATGGTAAAAATACCACGTTTTTAGAGGTGCCCGTAATTACTATGCTGGAATTTACCCAATAACACGGGAATAAACAATATCCCCGCAGCCTGGAAGAGTGCCCGGGGACCTTGGAATTCCCGGGTAAAAAACGTAGTATCCCACCTATCCCGATGTGTTACGGGGGAGGTCCATGATATTTCAGCGGAGCAACCTGATCCGTGGTTTTCTCTTCTATCTGCTGATTCTTATCCTTATTGTCGCAGTGTTCGTTTTCGGGATCGTCCGCTTCTTTTCGGCCAGCATATTCGGACAGGTGGAATATGAGCTGCGGGATTCAGCCCTTATGCTGAAAGGGCTCCTGGTGTATTCAGAAAAGCAGGGAAGCCCCGATTATGATGCCTTCTGCAAGGAAGCCGGTAAAAACGGTCATACCCGCATTACCATAATTAATGAGGACGGCAGGGTTCTTGGAGACTCCCATGCCGAAATATCATCCATGAATAACCATGGGGACAGACCGGAGTTTATTCAATCCCTTCGTGGGGGGGAAGGATTCTCCGTCCGTCATTCCGCATCTGTCGGTTACAGGCTTATGTACCTTGCTTTGCCGGTCGAGGTCGGCACGGGGAATCTTGTCCTCCGCATCTCCCGTCCGGTAAACGCTGTCGATCAGGTAATTGCAGGAGCCAACAGAACTGTAATGTTCATCAGTCTGCTCTTTCTGGTTCTTGCCCTGGTGGCTGCCGTAAGAACAGGACAATGGATACGCCGCCCCTTAAGACGCCTCGTGGATGTTGCCTCCCGTCTTGAAACGGGTGATCTGGATGCGCGGTCCGAGGTTGCGTATCCCGAAGAGTTCCGGGTTCTGGGGCATACCATGAACGCCATGGCGAAGAGCCTCGCCGGGAGAATGGAAACGGTTCGGCGTCAGCGGGATGAATACCAGTCGGTACTCTCGGGTATGAGCGAGGCCGTTATTGTTCTTGATGAGAAACTGCAGGTCGTGGAGTCGAATCCCGCGGCGGAGAGAATTTTCCTCAGATCAAGAAAGGAGATGCTTTCCCGGCCCCTGCTGAACGCTGTGCGTAATCTGCACCTGCAGGAATTCGCCGAAGGGCTTCTTGCCGGTCCAGGTACCATGAGTGCGGAATTTCCCCTGAGCTTCACGACCGGAGGGGAGAGGGACCTCTATCTTCAGGTTCACGGAGCCCTCATACCCAGAGGAGAGAGCGGACACGCCAGGGCGGTGCTGGTTTTTACCGATATAACCGGCATCAAGCGCAGCGAACAGGTGCGGAAGGACTTCGTTTCCAATGTATCCCACGAACTCAAGACGCCGATAACCTCCATAAAAGGTTTTGTGGAGACCCTGATTGACGGTGCCGCCGAAGACCGGGAGATCCTGGAGCGCTTTCTCGGTATAATCGCCAGGCAGGCGGACAACATGCATGCCATTATCGAGGATCTGCTGCAGCTTTCCAGGCTTGATGAACAATCTCTGGGCCTTGAAGAGTCCCCGGTGAATGTGGAAACGGTGCTGAGGAATGCCCTGGAACGTGTCAGGGAGATCGCCAGGAGCCGGGATATCAGGCTCGAGCTGAGAACCGACGAGGCTTGTATGGTCCGGGGCAACCAGGGACTCCTGGAACAGGCGGTTTTTAACCTGCTGGATAATGCTGTAAAATACAGCGGCTCAGGAGGGGAGATCGTTGTGGGCGTTCGGAGAAAAGGAGCCGTGGCGGAGGTTTTTGTCAGGGACCAGGGTGTGGGAATCCCTCCGGAAGACCTTCCCCGGGTTTTTGAACGCTTCTATCGCGTCGACAAGGCCCGCAGCAGGGAGACCGGCGGGACAGGACTCGGGCTTGCCATTGTAAAGCACATTGCCCTGGTGCACGGGGGAGGTGTTTCCGTGGAGAGCAGTCCGGGGATGGGATCGGAATTCATGATAACCCTCCCTCAGGAACAGGCATGAACGAAGCGAAGCGTGCGGGCTGGAAGGAGTATGTCTCTCTTCCGGAACTTGGGCTTCACCGTATAGTTGCCAAACTGGATACCGGTGCTCGCTCAGCCGCACTGCATGCGTCGGACATTCTGGTATACGATTCCCCCGGCGGACCCCGGGTCGCCTTCACCGTTTTTCCCCACCGGGGTCTTTCAGGGAGCGGCACCCGCTGCACCGCACCCCTGGTTGACCGGCGGGAGGTGACCAACTCCGGGGGTGCCGTACAGGTCCGGTACATCATTTCCACCCTGCTGGTACTGGGCAGTGAAGCCTGGACTGCAGAAATAAGCTTGACCGACCGGACGAGAATGCGGTATCCCATGCTTCTGGGGCGTGCAACCCTGGGAGACCGTTTTCTGGTTGATCCCGGCAGGAGCTATCTCATGAAAAGACGAAAAGGAAAGACCCAGTGAAATTTGCCCTGTTATCCCAAAGGAGCTACCTGTATACAACCAAGCGTCTCGTGGAGGCCGCGACATCCAGGGGACACAAGGTCAGAATAATCAATCCTCTGGAGTGCTACATGAATATCGCCTCCGGAAAACCGGAAATCCATTATCGTGGTGAGAACCTGACCGGTTTCGATGCGGTCATCCCCCGTATCGGTGCTTCCATAACCTTTTACGGTACGGCGGTGGTACGTCAGTTCGAGATGATGGGGGTTTACTGCCTGAACGAGTCGGTACCCATTTCGCGATCCAGGGACAAACTGCGCTGCCTGCAGCTCCTTTCAAAGGGGGGTATCGGAATGCCGGTAACCGCCTTTGCGCATTCTACCCGCTATACGGATGATCTTATCGATATGGTCGGAGGCGCACCCCTGGTGGTGAAGATCCTGGAGGGTACCCAGGGAATCGGGGTAGTGCTGGCGGAGACCAGAAAAGCCGCCAAGAGCGTGGTAGAGGCCTTCCGGGGGGTCAAGGCGAATATCCTGGTGCAGGAGTACATCGCAGAATCCGAAGGAAGCGATATCCGCTGTCTGGTTATCGGCGACCGTGTGGTGGCCAGCATGATGCGCCGGGGAAGCGAAGGGGATTTTCGTTCCAACCTGCACCGTGGAGGTTCGGCAGTCAAGATCGAGATCAGCGATGAGGAACGGGAGGCCGCCGTCAAAGCCGTGAGAATTGTAGGCCTCAACGTTGCCGGGGTGGACCTTCTGCGGAGCAGCAGAGGGCCCGCGGTTATCGAGGTGAACTCGTCGCCCGGGCTGGAAGGAATAGAACAGGTATCCCGCCGGAACATTGCCAAAGATATCATTCAGTTTATCGAAGAGAATGCCCGGCCGGGACACACCAAGGAGATCGGAACCGGCTGATTCCAGCCGCTTCTTCTTATCCGGCGGACTTTTGCCCCGCTGCAGACAAGGCAAGATTCTTCTCCTCCGCATATTCATCCAGGCGTCTGCTGCTTACCCGCGGATCAGCGACGGTGCCGGGTCCGCAGATACAGCCGCCGGGGCAGCTCATGACCTCGGTGAAGTCCGCCGACAGTTTTCCGGAGGCGATAAGTCGCAGTTTCGCCAGGGCCTTTTTATCCAGTCCGTCAATCCGGAGTACCTCCGGCTCCCGTCCCAGGGTTTCCCCTGCATAGGTCAATACAGCCTGGCTGACGCCGCCGGCCCGGGCAAAGAGGCGTTCGAACCTGTCCACCCGCGGGTTGTCCGTACCCGATTCGGAGCATTCCGCCACGTCGATATCCATGGCCAGAAACAGGGAGGCCAGTTCTTCGAAGGTCATGACCAGGTCGGCGGATTTATCGTGTCTGGCCTCCACCCTTTTGGCGATACAGGGGCCGATAAAAACGGTCCTTCGATCCGGCCATCCTTCTTTGGCCCAAGCCGCGCTTGCGGCCATGGGCGTAGGTGCGGTGGAGACATGGGGGGCGAAGTCCGGACAGTGAAGGCGAACCGCCTCGGTGTAGGCGGGACAGCAGGAGCTCGCCAGGGGCTTGCCTTTTTTGAGGTGCTCCGCGAGCTCTTCTGCTTCCTTTCGGACCGTCTCGGCGGCACCCCAGGCGACTTCAACGACAGCTGCGAAGCCCGCCTGCCTGAGAGCCGTTGTGAGCTGACCGAAACCTCCAGGAAACTGGCCCGCCGCAGCGGGGGCAACCAGGGCGACGGGACGCTCCGACTCGGGACCCAGGAGGTCCCGGGCGATGCTGTACAGGTGGCTGCGTTCCATTACCGCACCGAAAGGACAGCTGATGCTGCACTGTCCGCAGGAGATGCATTTTTCGTGGTCGATAAGCGCGGAGCCGTCCTCGTTCTTCCGTATTGCTCCGACGGGACAGGCTGCTTCGCAGGGGACCGGGGTGTAAACCACCGCGTTGTACGGACAGGCTTCACGGCATTTTCCGCAGTTGACGCACTTCTCGTGATCTATTACAGCCTTGCCGTTCACAAAGCTTACAGCGTCCCGGGGACATACGGAGGCACAGTTTCTTGCCAGGCACCCCCGGCAAAGGTTTGATACTGTATGCCTGCCCGAGGGACAGGAATGACAGGCAGCGTCGATGAGTGTAAGGACCGGTCCATCCGGAGCGCCCTGTCTGCTCCCGGCTTTTTCGGCGTATTCCTTCAGGGGCCGTGTTTCATCCGTCTCCTCCTCAATGGAAAAACCGAGGAGGGCCATTAGCCGGTACCTGGTTATAGCCCGATCCTTGTAAATACAGCACCTGTAGGAGCCGCCTTTTTTAGGAAACAGATCAACAGGTATTTTGTCGATAATATCGGCCAGGTTTCTGTTGATAATTCCCTGAAGGAATCGCTTCGCCAGTTGTATGCGCAGAAAAACAGTATTGTTATTCATGGTTCTGCCTTGTGTTCCCTTTATCCTGCAGTTTCCCGCGAACGATCTCCGTCAATTCATCAATGTCGATACCGCCGAAGAGGGTGTCGTCAACCATGGCAAAGGGAGGTCTGGGTCCCGACGAATCCCCGCAGCAGCCGAGGCACCCGACACCCTGGATCCGGACGGCGGCGAGTTCCTCGCTGTTCAGTTTGTTCTCAAGATCGAGAAGAAACGAGCCTCCCTGTACATAACAGGCAGTTCCGGTACAGATTTTCACGACCACGGAATCCTTCATAGTTCTCTCCTATATAAATTCAAGGCTTGTTGTTTTCAGGTAGTTTTTTTCCAGGATCTCGCAAATTCTCTTTACCAGGGTACGGCGAATACCGATCTCCACCGGCATGTCAGGATCCTGATGGGCTTCATTGATCTTTGTCCCCACCAGGAAACAGACCTTGTCGCTGTCCACCAGAAGCCGGCACAGGCGTACCGCAGCGTTGTCCGTGCAGGTATCCGCAAACTCGCCGGTTTCCAGCTGACGGGCCGTTTCGGTAAGGGTGAGCATTCCCTCGGTCACCAGGTCGATCCCATCCATCTCTGCGGAGGGGGGAATCCTCCGGTCCCGGCTCTTCAGATCAACCAGGACCTCTCTTCCCAGCTCCCGGGCTGCGAGCTTGGCTGTTGTACCGCCGCAGATAATCTTTTTTCCGGGGAAAAGGGAAAGGCGCTTCGCCAACAGGGTATCCCGTCCGGGGTCCATGGGCGGTCCCGTGGCGACCATCGCCTGCCTGGGAGTCCTGAAATAGATAACCCCGCAGGTTATATCGTCCTTGGGGGCGTATCCGTCAAGGAGCTGGGAGTTTACGGCGATCTTTCTGGCCAGGTCCCTGGCTGAGACCGAGGGGTCTGCGGTAATTCTCCCCCGGGTAAACTGTCGGACTCCATCGAGTCTGAGACCCAGGGGATAAGCCCGGGATCCCATGCCGCTCTGACTTACCCCGTCGGAAAAGAAGACCAGCCTGTCCTGTACCTGGAGGTCAAGACTGGTATAATACAGGTGCTCCTCTTTGTGCTCAAAACGCCTGGGCAGTTCCATTACCCGCCTGTCCGGTCTGATTTCTCCGGTGCCCCGGTAAAAGAGAAAGCGCGGATTGTCGTATTCCACGATCTCCGTTTTTCCGTCCGCCTGGACGTCTATAATGGAAAAGGTCGCGTAACTGATTTTTCTTTCCCGGCAGACCGGAAGGGTCCTCATGATTATCTCCGCGGCCCTTCGGACATCGAGTTTTTCCGCCACGTATTTCTCCGCCATGGTCGCGGTCAGGTTTGCCAGTACATTTGCCTTTACACCGCTGCCGAGGCCGTCGGAGAGGACACAGATAATCCTTCCGTCCTCCTCTCGCCGGGACAGGAGAAAGACATCCCCGCCTATCTTGTTGCGGTGTTTGTAAAACTGGCAGTAATCGACCTCAATAAAACCGTGTTCCACGCTCATCAGCTCCGTCTGAATTCACCGGGCTCAAAGGAGTCTATAAGGGAGTTGAGGATTATCTCCGTCTCCGCGGCGTTTTCTCCCAGAAGTCCTGCGATCTGCTGTACGCTCTCGAGGTTTTTGCGGATGACCTCCTCCGCTTTTTTTACCACCATCTCCCGTTTTACCGCCGGGGCCGTAATATCCTGAAAAACCGCTCCCACAAGGCGCCCCTTCTGTATCTGAAAGAAGTTGCCCCGCATGACCTTGCCGTCTATCTGGATAATCTTTTCCATTGTCTCGGATCGTTCCAGAAGAGTCCGGAAGGCGTCGGTCTTCGGCAGAAAGGAGGAGAGGCTTTTACCTTCCACCCGCTTGAGTACCTCGAGATCAGGTTCAAAAGGAATCTGTGCAAAGAGATCCAGAAAATTACGGTTGCATTCCACAATGTGCATCTTTTCATCCGCGATCACGACCCCCATGGGAATGGTATGGAGCAGAGCTGTTACCTTGTTCTGGGCAATCTTGCGCATTTCGGTGACGCACATCTCCTTTTCAGCTTTTCCGTCCAGAAAGGCCCGGGCGAACTCTTCGCAGGTCGGGTAACCGCAGCCTCCGCAGTTCTTTCGATCCTCCCGGCTGATTTTACCCAGGGCATTCAAAGCGTCTTCGATCTCTTCATGGGTGTAAGCGCCCCCCGGTGTTACGGGGATGTTCCAGCAGGAATCAATCAGGTCCGCCGGAAGGAAGTCCAGGGAGCTGCAGCTTTCACGCTGTTCCCAGGTATCGAAGAGCCTGGCCCGGCGTGTAATGGAGGCCTCATCGGTGTGGCTGACCGGTCCGTTGATGCAGCCTCCTTCGCAGGTCATGAGTTCCAGGAAGTAGTTCTCTTCATCGATCTCGGAAAAATGCCTGAGAGTATCCATGAGCTGGGCGGTTCCGGACTGATGAAAGTACCGGTAGTTTTCCGGGGCGGAATTTCCCATGGAGCGGATCATGCCTCCGTCCACCGGGTAGAGGGAAGCCTTGCCGGCCTTAAAAGGAACAAAGCCTGTTTTTTCCGCAGAGATTCTGTCAGCTTTGATCGTCCCGTCGCATTCCCCGATCCAGGCAGCCGCCTCCTTGAAGGTCAGGGCAACATCCACCGTATCGGGGTACTGATCGGCCTCCGTCTTCTTCGCGATACAGGGACCGATAAAGACTACTCCGATATCTTCGCCGTAGAGACGTCGCAGGTATCGTCCGTGGGCAATCATGGGGGAGGTAATACCGCTGATCTTTTTCGCGGCGTCGGGAAAATACCTTTGGGCCAGCAGACGCACGGAGGGGCAGGCGGAGGAGATACAAGCCCCGCTGCCGTTGTGCAGCTGTCTTTTCTGTTCCAGGCTGACGATCTCGGCACCGATGGCGGTTTCAGAAACCCCGGTGAAACCCAGACTCTTCAGCTTGTCGATTAAAACCTGCTCTCCATCGGTAAAGACAGCTGCGTAGGAGGGTGCCAGGGAAACGTAGACCTTCTCTCTGATGGATAAAAGCTGTTTTGCCCGGGGGATATCGTTACGGACCTTTTTGGCCCCGGCGGGACAGACATCCACACAGCGTCCGCAGAAGATACAGAGATCATGGTCCACCGTGGCGCTGGATTCCTCAACCCTGATGGCCTTGACCGGACAGTGGCGGACGCATTTATAGCAGTCCCGGCACTGGGTCTTTTCCGTGTAGATGGCGGGGATCATGAGGCCTCCGGATTCCGGGCATCAAGATGGTAACGCAGAAGATCTTCTAGGGCGTCGGGGTGAACCTGGCTGTAGCTGGTATTGTTGATGCTCATGCAGGGGCCGGAGGCGCAGTTTCCGGTGCAGAGGCGCCCTTTTAATTCCACCTCTTCCAGAAGACCTGTTTTCTGCAGATAGCTTTCCACCCTTTCCAGGCTAAGGGCATTGCCCCTGGAAAAGCAGGAGCTCCCCATACAGATCTCTATGACGGGTTTTGTTTTCATTAAAGCCTCCGGTGCAAATCCATCCCCGGGATGGAGAGTCTCGGCACCGGCAGGCGTATTACGGCGGCCTATACCGGTGCGCTTGGTCCGTTGTTTTCGTGTTTGAGCATCTCCGATAAACGGACCGACAGTACTGCAAGTCCGGCTGAGAGCTCTTCCCTTTGCACAACCACGTTATCGGGTACCTCGATCTTACAGGGCGAAAAACTCCAGATGCCCCGTATGCCCGCTTGGATCAGCAGGTCAGCGCACTCCTGTGCAGCAGATTCCGGAACGGTAAGAACGGCAATCAAAACGCCCATGCGTTTTGCGAGTTCCGGAACCCGCTCCATGGGAAAGACCTTCTTCCCGTGAATGGCGGTGTTGTGCTTCGACGGGTCCAGGTCAAAGGCCGCAACAATATCCAGCCCGTATTCCTGGAAACCCCGGTATCCGAGCAGGGCTGACCCAAGGGCGCCGGCTCCGATAAGGAATGCCTCCTTCGGGTCCTGCCAGCCAAGCAGCTGATGAAGAGCTGATGTAAGCTGCTCTATATCGTAGCCTACCTTCGGACGGCCGATTATGGCTGAATATCCCAGATCCTTTCGTACCTGAACCTGATTGAGCCCAAGGCGTTCTGCTATATCCCTCGCTGATACCGTAGTTATTCCCGTAGATTTCAGTTCCTTCAGTACCTGAAGATACGCGGGGTAGCGTTTTATCGTCGGGTACGGAACGGACTGAATCGATGCATCCTCCATGGTATACCTCCGTTCTTATATAGTATCGTAAGTATACCGTTCTTACAAATCGTTATTTTAGTAACGATAAAAATATATCGATTGAATCGTTTACTGTCAACAGGCCAATCTTTATTTCTGGCGGTTTCTGTACTTTTTTTACCCATTGTCATGAATGGTCAGGAGGGATAAACTGGGCGATAAAAACGGAGAACAGTATGACCAATAATGCCCTTGTGTTCATCAAACCCCAGGCGATCACCGCCAGGGCGATAGCCTTTGTGGAGGAGCAACTGGGGAAGGCGGGTGTCAGTTTTTCCGAAGCCGGTGAGATAGAGGCGGCGGTTTTAAAAGAGAAGAGAATAATTGATCGGCACTACGCTTCCATCTCCCGGGCTGCCATGGATCTGTCTCCCCGGGATCTGCGCATACCCGAGAAAGGCCGGGAAGAGTTTTTCAGGATCTTCCACCGCAGTATTGACCAGGTCCTCGCCGCCGGGGAGCTCCTGAACTGTACCGAAGCCTTTGAGATCCTGGGCAATCCGTCGGCCCAGACCCTGAACACCCTGTGGCGGAACGGCATCGAAGTAAAGCTTGGTCCGGGACTCTATGTAAGCCGCATGGAGAAGAGCGATCTCTTTGTAATCAACGGATTTTACCCCTCCATGAAGGAGCTCTTTGTCGCCCCCGGTTTGAAGGTCAGACTCTATGACGCCGGTTTTGATCCCGACGACCTGAGCTGGAAGGATTTTCGCCGTCTGGTAATCGGGGCGACCAACCCCGAAAAGGCTGCCCCGGGCTCTCTTCGGAGGCTGCTTCGTGACAGATACAAGAACCTGGATCTGGAGGAACAGCCGAGGACGGCCTTTAACGGAATACACGCCTCCGCCGGTCCTATAGAGGGTTTACGGGAGTTCCAGGTATGGCTCGATCGGGATCCGGCGGAACATGAACTGGGAGAGGCCCTGCTGAAAGGGGGAATGAGCCCCCGGGACCTTCGCGGGTTAATGGAAAATGCTCCTGCCCGTTTTCAGGATACAGAGGGACCGGTTTTTGATATTACCGAAGACGTCGATGCCAGGGATCTCCCCGGTAATATCCGGCTCCTTGCCTAGTTTTCAGTATGCCTCTCCGAAGAGGAAATAGACGCCGAAGTCTTCACCGGTCCACCCGACGTCGAGTCGAAAGGATGTATCAGGAGTAGGACCGGTCTGGAATCGCAGGCCTCCTCCCCAGGCCGCCTTGAGTCCCCCCTCTCCGAGGGAACTGATATCCGGGGCAACATTTCCGAGGGCGCCGAAAAGGGCCCCCTTCAGTTTACCGTAGATGGGAAACCGGTAGTCCGCCTGAAGCGCCATGGCAACTGCGTCCCGGAAACGGTCTGCAGCGTAACCCCTGAGCAGGTTTCCCCCGCCGACGGAAGGCAGCTCAAGGAATGGCAGTTCCCCGCCGGAAACGAGGCTCAGGTGCTGAAGGGCGAACTGGTGTCCCCTGAGCCCGAGGGGGGAACCGGCAAGGTCGTAAAAGAGGCGGAAATCGCTTTTAAGGTAAAAATCTTCAGCCCGATCTCCCCGGATTGTTGTGGCGTAGCTTCCGATCGCCTCGTAGAAGATTCCCAGGGCGGGAGTCAGGGGAATAAGCTCTCTTCCAGTTCCCAGACCGATTCCTGAGTAGAGTATCTGGTAGCCCTCGCTGCCGGCTACGAGATTTCTGTCGATGAGTCCCCCTTCGTCGGGATCCACAAACTCGTTGATTTTGTAGCGGAAAGCCGGCCCTATATAAAGACCGTCAAAAACCCTGCGGTAGGCACTCAGGCTCTGATCGAGTCCGAGGGTAGTAAAGCCCTCCTCGTCGTCAAGGTCCGTAGCCTCTCCCAGGCCGTAAAAGGATTCGGGATAATACCTGCCGCTGCCGTCGTACTGGATCCACCAGGGGAACTCGGGTGTAAAGTAATCCAGGTTGTAAAAGATATTTATCTGGTTTTTCTGCGTGTAGAATCCGGCGATGCTGAAGTTCAGTCCCGAAGGATAGAGGCGCTGAAAGAGTCCGCCCCCCGCAAAACCGGTATCGCTGGTATAAAAGGCTATGGGTACCAGAAGATTGAAGGTTCCGTCATCCCGTTCTTCCCCTGTCAGGGCGAGGGGGGCAAGGAGAAGGATGACAAAAAGAGCCGGCAGGAATTTATTTTTCACAGGTCTATCCTCATTGTTTCTGCTTAAGAAATGTACCATAAATCGGCAGGCTTAGACAGAAAAAAACTGCGGTCAGCTTTTATCAAATGAAGATAGACTTATTCATAAATTGTCTAAAAATATATAGACAAAAAAGGTGTATGTTGATAATAATGATGAAGGAGGACGTATGGATGATATAAAACCCCCCGATAATCCCTCCCTAACGGAGCTGAAAAGGGGGTACAGAAAGACCGGTGAAAGACTGTTGTGTCTGCAGTGTTCTCATATCCTTGAACGCGGGATGGTATACTCCGAGGGAGAGCGCTTACTGACTGCCCGGAAGGCAATGGAAGATCACATCGTATCCGCCCATGGGGGCCCCTTTATGGCCCTGGCATCAGGAAGATGGGGATCCGGCGGATTGTCTGAAGTACAGATGAAGGTAATGATGGGAATGTACCGGGGGGAGAAGGACGCGGAAATAGCGAAGCTCCTGGGTAACAAGGCGAAATCCACCGTAAGAAATCACCGGTACCAGCTGCGTGAACGCTATCGGGAGGCCAAGGTGCTGATGGCCATGACCGAACTTCTGCAGGAACCGCCCGGGGAAGAACAGCTTGTGGAATATCCCCTGCATATCCGGGCCGATGATATGCGGCTGGTTGTAACCGAAAAGGAGAAATCGGATATCCTGCGGAAGTACATGCCCGATGCCCGCCTAATCCGATTTCCCAGAAAAGAGAAGGAAAAGCTGGTTATCCTGCAAAGGCTGGCACAGGGCTTGAATGCGGAGCGGAAGTACAGCGAAGGAGAGATTAATCGGCATATAGCCGGATTCTTCGACGACTATGTAACCCTTCGGCGTTATCTCGTGGAATACGGTTTTCTCGACAGGAGTCCCGGGGGAAAAAGTTACTGGCTAAAGGAGTCCTGAACAGAAAACCTCCAGCCTGGTTGCCGTTGAACGGCCCGTCGGAGTAGACTCAGGGGTAATGAAACCAGACTTTGCAACCAAAGATTTTTTTCTCTCCCTTAAAGAGAGTTTTCATTCCCCTGCTCCATACCGGCGGCGGCCGGAAAAGCCCGGACGGCCTTTTCTGGTGCTGCTGGCGGTAACGGCTCTTCTTTTTATTCCCGGTTATATCAATCTTCTGATACTGGTCAATACCATCAAGCGGGAGGTGGTGGATCCGCTGGTATATCGGCTGCCGGTCATGGAGGTTATCAGCGGAAGGGTCACCTCCTCGGTGAAACAGCCCTACGAAATCCGTCTCGATGATCAGCTTATGTTCGTTCTTGATACCACTGGTCAGATAAACAGCCTGGAAGAATCGGGGGCCCTTGCCTTTATGGGTCCCCAGGGACTCGCGGTATACGAGGACCAGCAGAGAACCCGGATCCGCCGTCTATATTTTTCCGATACCGATTATCTCCTCATCGATCCCCTGTCAATAAAGAACTGGACGGACAGTATTCTGCCTCTGTTGTACCCTCTGGCGTTCATCGTCACCCTGGGGGGAATCTATCTGTTCCGGGTGGCCCAGATGATGGTCTACATCGCCCTGACCAGAATAACTCTAAGGCTCCGGGGCCAAAGGGCTCCCTTCGAGGGAATTCTGAATGTGGCGGTCTATGCCATGGTCCCTGCCATGAGCTTTGAGGTGCTGCTGATGTTTGTTCCGGTCTATTTTCCCGGTCGGGGACTGATCTTTTACCTGATCTATGCGGGATACATGTGGTGGGGTACCAGGGCCTATATGGAAGGCCGGGATGTGAATCCCGGCCCGGAAGTGTAAGTAGATTACGTGCGCACCGCGGCAATAGCCGCCGCCATGGCCTCATCAAGAAGCTTCTGGGGCGGTTCGGCGATATGTCCGCGGTCTTCCATGTCCCGGTAGAGTCGGCGGGCCGCTTCTATGTCTGTTTTGGTGCGGGTATATACCTCGTCCCAGCTGAGTTCCCGCCGGGCAACCCCCTCCTCGATGGCCTGCATGGCCACATCGGCTGCCTCCCGGGCGAAGACCTCCGTCTCTTCCATGGTCGCTATGATATTGTCGGGAGTGATGCCCCGCTTCTCGGAGAAGTCCGCGATGGAATGGGAACAGCGGATGGCCATGCCGTCGGTAATCTTCTTTGCCCGGACCAGCAGGGCTCCCTTCAGGATTCCCGGAAAGCAGACTGAGTTGTTTACCTGGTTCGGGAAATCTCCCCGTCCGGTGGCTACAATATAAGCCCCTTCCTCTTTCGCGGCATAGGGCCAGATCTCCGGTACGGGATTAGCGCAGGCAAAGACGATGGATTTGGGCGCCATGGAGCGTATCCACTCCCGCTTTACCGTGTCAGGACCCGGGGTGGAGAGAGCAATCAGTACATCGGCCCCTTTCATTGCTTCTTCGATGGTGTTGATTTTTCCGGGGTTGGTCCTTTCGCAGATCTCCCATTTGCGGTAGTGCCGTGGATCTTTCTGTATATCCTCCCGTCCCGAGTGGAGTCCTCCCCGGGAGTCGAAGACGCACATCTTAGCAGGATCTCCTCCGTCAGCGAGTATGAGACGGGCAATGGTCGTGTTGGATGCTCCGGCACCGAGAAGAACGATCTTTGCGTCGCCGATCTTCCTGTCCGTCAGCTTGAGGGCGTTGATGAGGCCGGCGAGGGTCACACAGGCGGTACCCTGGGCGTCATCGTGCCAGACGGGAATATCGCAGCTGTCCCTGAGTTCATCCAGAACGCGGAAGCAGTTGGGCTGGCTGATGTCCTCGAGGTTGACCGCACCGAAGGAGTGCTGCGCCATCTTTACAAACTCGATGATCTTGTCGGGATCGTTTTTTCCGTCCTTTCCCCTGGAATCGACACAGAGCGGGACGCCGTCCACCCCCCCGAGGTACTTCATCAGTAGGGCTTTGCCTTCCATAACTCCCAGTCCGCCGGGGGGAGTGCAGTCTCCGTCTCCCAGGACACGGGTCGAATCACTGATCACCGCAACGGTATTACCCCTGCTGGAGAGGGCAAAGGAGCTGTCGCTGTCGTCCCGGATGCTGGTCGATATTTTGGATACCCCCGGGGTATACCAGACATTAAACCAGTTGAAACCGTAGAGCCCGCACCTGGGAACGGTCTGCATCTTACCGCCGTAGAAGCGATGGGCTTTTTCCGAGAGGTTTTTTAAAAAGAGGGTCTTTGCCTGGGCTTTCTGGTCTTCTGTAAAGTCCTCGGGAAAGGCCGCCTCCAGGTTTTTCAGGTCCAGATTGATCGACATAATCTCCAAACTCCTTATGATCCATGCTCGTTATCATCCCTGGGGAGTATCCACAGGTTGTATACAGAACTATATCATATAAGACTGAATTCTGTATATATGTGTATAAGTTGTATCTTACTAATTGCTATCTCGAAAAACGCGTTTTTTAAGGCGCCCTTATTCAATGAGTGTTTTCGCTTTTTTCACAGCCGCGGAAAAATCTGCAAATATAGCGTCCCGTCCAAGAACGCCGTGTTTTATCAGTTTTTCTGTGATTCTGCTGTTTGCTCCGGAGACCAGAACGCGAATTCCTTGTTTCTTCAGGGCATGTACTATCTCCGTAAAACGGCGAAGCCCGGAACTGTCCATAATCGGGACATAACGCATGCGGAACAGCACCAGGCTGTGGTGGCTTTGTACATAGGCATGGACATTCAGAAACTGGCCGGCGGAACCGAAGAAGAGGGGTCCGTTAATCTCGAAGACCTGGACCTCCTCCGGTATCTCCTCTCCGTCGGTACTGAAGAGGGATTCCCCGCTCTTGGATGCCACCAGGGGATTGATATCCACCGCTTCGGACATCCGTTTCATGAAAAGAACCAGGGCGAGCACGAAGCCTGCGGGTATGGCTATGGTCAGATCCGTAAACACCGTCAGAAAGAAGGTGGTCAGCAGCACTGCTGTCTCATAGATGTTTATTCTGCAGGAGAGTATGAAGTAGCGGTACTCGCTCATATTCCATGCAACGACGACAAGGATGCCCGCCAGGCAGGCCATGGGAATGGCGGAAACCAGGGGCATGGCGACAAGGAAGATAACAAGCAGCGTCAGGGCGTGGACGATCCCCGCTATGGGAGTGCGGGCCCCGAGTTTTATGCTGGTCATGGTGCGGGCTATTGCCCCCGTGGCTGGTATTCCTCCGAAGAGGGGAGAAACGATATTCGCAAGACCCTGGGCGATCAGTTCGATATTGGAACGATGGCGGCCACCGATGACGCCGTCGGCCACAACAGCCGAGAGCAGGGATTCCAGGGCTCCCAGCAGGGCTATGGAGAAGGCCGCCAGCAGAAGTCCGCTCCAGATTTGAGGATCAAAGGCGGGGAATACGGGAGGGGGAAAGACCGGGCTCAAAGGGCCGAAGCGTCCGGCGATGGTTTCCACGGGAAGCTCGAAAAGACTCACCAGGACGGTTGATACTATGATCGCGACGAAGGCTCCGGGGACCTTCGGCAGGAGCCGGGGAACCAGGACTACCGCGGCAATACTGAATAGTCCGATAACGAGGGCCCAGGGATTAAGCGTGCTCAGTCCGCCGAGGTAGGTTCCCCACCTGGGAATAAACTCTGCGGGAACTTCCTCAAGATTCAGTCCCAGAAGGTCCTTGATCTGGCTGCTGAAGATAAGCACCGCGATCCCGGAGGTGAAACCGGTTATAAGAGTCTGGGGGATGTATTTTATCAGGGAACCGAGACGCAGCAAGCCCATAAGAACCAGGATAATTCCCGCCATCAGGGTGGCAATGAGGAGTCCCTCGTAACCGTGCTGCCGGATTATCCCGTACACAATTACAACGAAAGCTCCGGTGGGTCCCCCGATCTGGACCCTGCTGCCGCCGAATATGGAAATCAGAAGACCAGCCAGGATGGCCGTCAGTATCCCACGATCAGGAGACACTCCGGATGCTATGGCGAAGGCGATTGCCAGGGGCAGGGCCACAATTCCGACGATAAGACCCGCACTTATGTCCCGGACCAACTGCTGCCGGGGAACACCTTCTTTAAGGACATGGAAGAGTTTTGGAGTAAACTCAGTGTGTTTCATGGACGGAGTATATTCCTTTCAGGTTGGTCTGACCAGTAGGATTACACAGGCTGCCTTGGTATTTTTATCAGTTCAGGTCGATACCTTTGAGCTCCAGGGAGCACTCTGCGGCTTTATCTATCTGTCCCGAACGATGGTAAACTGCACAGCGGAGGACCATCAGGGACGGATCGTCGGGATAGACTGTCTCTGCTCTTTCAATACGGCTGAGAGCCCCATCATGGTTTCCCAGGTCAAGCTGTTCCTCCGCCTCTTTTATGAGGCTCTCGAAGGAGGCGATACTGACATAGAGAACCTCCAGGGTACTGGAAAAATCCACCCGGGTTCGCTGTTCCTCGTAACCCTCCCTGCCGATCAGCAGCAGATGGGCACCCTTCGCCAGGGAAGGCGTAACAAATCGTCCGTTCAGGTCGGTGGAAGTCTCCAGCGTGCCGTCGATAAGGACCCGGGCACCCTGAACGGGCCGCCCGTGGGTATCGTAAACCATTCCTGTGAGGGGCGCCCTGTCACCCGGGGACGACGGTGCGGTAGAACAGGAAGCGGTAAACAGCAGGATCAGCAGCAGGAGAAGTGAGCTATTTTTTCGGCACATAAAGACTCCTTATTTACGGTCGCCATCGGCATGCTGCCTCCGGCTCCGCACAATTTTGTTCAGGGCCGGCGAAGCCGGTACTTTGCTCCCCGGTATTCCAGTATCAGCTCATTTTTTGTGGCGCTGATCAGCCTGTATTCACCCTCTGATTCCTCCGTGAGACCTACGAGTTTTTCAGGACGGCCTGCCATAAGGTAGTAAACAGGACGGCCCTGGATTACCGCTTCTCCCACGTAGCGAAGGGGAGGGAGAGGGGGAAGCGGTGAAGCGGGTTCCGGTGATGACGCTTCGCGGGTCTGCTCTTCAGGTGGCTTCGGATCCCTGGGACGGGCCGGAATGGGCCGGACTTCAAAGAGATGTGAAAGATCATCCGGCGTAGAGTGCTGCCAGATTTGTGATGACGGAACCTGTACCGGTGTTTTTTTTCCATGCATCTGTGGCGGAATAACAGGGGGCTTGGAATCCGGCAGGGGCAGCAGGAAGCCCGCTGTAATAAAGCCTGCCGCGATAATCAGCCGGATAGCAGCTTGTTGAAATTTCATTCTTTTGCCTCCGGAGATTTTGGGCCCTGCACAATATCGAAGGCAATATCCAGCTGTCCCGGGGTGCTGCTGGCGCTGATCATGAGACTCGTAACATTCCAGCAGGAATGCTCCTGTGAAAGTTCCTGTAAAAAGCGGAGAAGATCTTCGGCGGCGGCGTTCCCGGCAAAGGAGAAACCCGGGACATCCTTCCGACTTTCTCCTCTCTGTCCTGTCAGGGGACGGTAACGGCGGACCCTTACGGAATGCACCTGCAAAAGTTTCAGTACCGACTCGCCCAGGGAGTACGCGTCGGGGGAGGACTCGGCGCTGACAGATTTGAGGCGGGCGGCAAGGGCGTCGCGTTTCCGACGCAGGACTACGGGTGAGGCTGTATCTGTGCTGCGCGCCGTCGTTTGAATAAGCTCCCGTTGCGCTGCGATGCTGCCGCTGACTTCGGTATAGCGCAGGTAAAAACGGATAAAGCCTGCGGCAGCAAGAGCGATCAGGGCGGTGAAAAGAAGGATCTTTATGAAGAGCCTCTCCCGTCTGGTCAGGGAGGGTTTACCGTTTTTATTCATTCGTCCTCCCGTTCCGTTGTGAACCGACCAGCCGGAGTAAAACAGCCGCTAAGCCGATAGCGGGAACGATATGGACCCTCAGGAGATTCCTGAAGGATGCGCACCTCCTGGAAAACGATATCGGTGAAGCCGGACTCCCGGGAAAGGGCATCTCCCAGTCCCAGGGCGCTTTCCCGGGAATCGTCGCTGCTGAGTTCCAGGGTAAAAGCGTCTCCCCGGGTAGTCAGGTTTCGGATTCGAGTCCCTCGGGGCATCAGGGGGACAAGGCGGTTCAGAAAAAGCCACGGGTCAATATGCGCTGCTGTTTCAGCCTCCTGCAGCCGGTTTTCCAGCGCTTCGATCTCTGCTTTGAGTGCGGCAGCCGTCTCGATGCGCTCGTTCTCGTCCCGGGTAAGGCGGGACAGCACGGTGAACTCGGCTTCCCGGTCGATCAGGAGGCGCTCCCCGTAGATCCCAAGCCCCGAGAGGATGGCAACACCGGTAAGAAGGGCTCTGATACCCAGGGACATTCGGGTATTCTGCTTTACGCTGAAGGCGCCGCGATACCCCTTTATACTCTTTTGAATCCTTGTAGCGGCGGTGAGGGGAGAACAGATCTTCCAGCTGTTCCTGTCAGCCTCGGGGTAGACACTGTCTGCAGTCTCCGCCGGCAGGGAGGAGAGGCGGTAGTTGTCGTCCGTATCCCGGATCAGGCTGTCTTTCAGAGATCCGCTGTATTCCAGCTCCAGGCTTTGCCCCCGGCGGGGGTACCCACGGTCGATACAGTGAAGCAGGGGGACGTACACGATTGCCTCCGGCTGAGCGCCGCGGATTTCTTCGATCTCCCGCCGGGAGACAAGCACACTCAGAACAGCTCCCGAGGTTCCCGGCAGCAGCCTGCTTTCCCAGAGAATGTCCTCCATGGAGCCGGGGTAGAGTTCGGGCAGCCGGAACTCCACGGCCCTGAGGCGTTCTGATTTCTTGAGACCGGGAAAAACCGACAGCACCAGACGATAGCTGTCTCGGGGGAGCAGGACTGCACGTTTCGGCAGACGTGAGCTTACCATGGCAGTACCTCATAAACAGTACGGTACTCCCTGTGCAGCTCTCCCTCAGGACCCCGCTTATCGGGAATACGGGCGACTACCCGGATCAGGCGGGACGCATCTTTTTCCACGCTGATTTGCCAGAACCAGGTGACAGTCCCCATATACGCGAAAAGCCGATTCTGCTCTTTCGGGAGGATGATGTTTCCTCCCTCATCTTTCTCCTGTACCGGAATCATGTCAGGGAGTTCCTCCTGCAGTATGGCCCGGGAACCCCGCAGGGAGCTGATCTCCCGGGCAACGGCTTCCGGGGCTGTCACCCGGAAGGCAGGGTAGGAAATAATCTGTTTCAATACCCAGTCCGGAGTAAAATGTATGTTGACGGAAGGAAAGGCATTGATGCAGGGAAAAACCCGGTCGAACCAGTGTACCCCGACAAACTCTTCAAGCTCTTCGGGCTTGACCAGGGTGACTGTCCTGCGGCGTTCCCGCAGTTTGTGGTGAAACTCTTCCGCCGCAGCTTCGTTCCCGGTTATCTCGGCGAAGACTTTTTTCAGGCTGAACTCGTCGGCGGTGTTGATGTTCCAGTATCCCCGGGAAGTCGCGTAGTTTGCAAGGAACTCCTCCTTGAAGACGTTACCGAAGCGAGCCAGGATATCCACGGCAAAACCATCGTCCTCCCGGTCCTGCTGAAAGGCGTCGGCTCCCATTCCCGGCAACAGGAAGGAACGGACCTCTGTTTCGCTTATCATCTTTGTGTTCATGGAGTTTATGGAAAAGCGGCTGGAGATATCCTCCAGCGTAACAGTGCAGCTCTCCTCGCTCTCCAGGAGAGCTATATCGGTAAAGACCGCACTTCCGGACCAGTCCGGTTCAGACGGATCCAGTTCCTCAAGGAATTCCTGGACGGAGTCGGCAATTTTTATCATCTCGGCGGACTTTTTGGTGGAATCTCTGAAAGAGGCAAGCTGCCGCCGTTGTGTCCAGGCCATGGAAGCCGCGGAGAGGGTGAGTCCGGTGGAGATAATCAGTAGCACGAGGGCGACTGCTGTAATGCTGCCCTCGTCGGCGTGTTGCCTGCTTCTCACCGGGAATCCTCCATAAGGGAGTGTGTGCCGAAGACAACGCAGATTTCCGGGAGTCTCCCTTCGGTATCCAGCAGCAGGCGAAAGCCGCCTTCTGCTTCCTGGTTTGCTCCCTCAAATCGGGGAGTCCAGGTTACGGGAAAGCTGAGACGGGAGAGCTCGCCGCCGCAATTGACACGAAGTTCTCCCGATCCGATTTCAAGATGCAAGGTATTTTCCCTGACTCCGTCGAGCCAGTTAACTGTGAGGGACTCAGGGAACAGAGCCATATCCGGACCTTCCGTCCACCAGGGCCCCTGAATCCGGGCAGCCATGAGCCTGAGTTCACGGTCCAGCAGCGCCACGGAGGCACTCTCCCTGCTGCCTGAGCGGATAGTAAAAGGAGCTCTGAAAAGGCCGAGAACCAGCACCGCCAGGGCTGAAGCGCTGATTGCAGCGATAAAAAGGGCGGCGATGGTTTCCATGTAGCTGAAGCCTTCGTCTCCGCGCCGGGATGAACTCCTCATCGGGAAGCCTCCCGGGAGGAAGGGCAGGAGATTTCGTTACGCCTGGACACAAGGGTATACAGTCCCTCCTTACTTGAGGCGGAATCCCGCAGGGTTGCGGCAAGGAGTGTACCCAGGGGAAGAGCGAGAAGGGTAATCAGGGCCAGAGCGAGAAGAGCGTCCAGCAGGGCGTATCCTTCCTCGTGCTTGTGCTTCATTGTCAATGGCTCCAGCTCGCGATATCCGCGTCCTCTCCTTCTCCTCCCTCTGCGCCGTCGGCCCCGTAGCTGACAATGCCGTAGGGGAGTCCATCAGGTCCCGGTACCTTGTACTGGTAGGGATTCCCCCAGGGGTCTTTTTCAAGGGGTTTTTCCAGGTAGGGACCGTTCCAGGAGTCCGGTATCGGCGAGGAGGCAGGTTTTGTAAAAAGGGCCTTGAGCCCCTGGTCCTGGGAAGGATAGCGGCCGCAGTCAAAAAGGTAGGCATTCAGGGCCAGGTTAAGGGCTTCGATCTGGTTTCCGGCGGCCGCCTTCTTCGCCGTGGCGATGTACCTGAATCCCATAAAGCCTACAGTGGTGGAGAGGGTTAATACAATTGCCAGTACGATGATGGTCTCGATAAAGGTCCAGCCCTCATCCCCTTTTCTCCCTGCTGTGTTCGTTCTGCCTGCATCAGCATTTTCTTTGCCGGATTTCGGTAAACGTCGTATCATCTCTGGTCCCTCAAATCTGCTGAAAGTAAAATCAGAATAATTCCCCGAAGCCCGAAAGCAGGGGAAGCACAAAAACAACAACCCCGGTAAACAGCAGGGCGCCGGTCAGGATAATAAGGAGCGGTTCGGCGAGACTGCTGACCCGGGTAAGAAAGGTTTCGTACTCTCCCTGGTACCAGGTTTTGAGTCCGGTAAAGACCTCCTCCACCCGTCCCGTGCGTTCTCCCAGGGCGAGCCAGCGAACCAGGCGCGGAGGGAACACCCCGGAGGATTCAAAGGCCGCTGAAGGACGCTCTCCCCGGAGAATGTTTTCCCGTGCCTGACGGAGTCCGGCAGAAAATGCCCGATTCTCCGTTACATCCGCCGCCTGATACAGGGCATCCTCCAGACTGACCCCGGAGGAGCTGAGTACCTCCAGGGCAAAGACCAAGTTGACCGTGTCTCCCAGAGACGCGAGCCGGCCGGCCAGGGGCAGACGCAGCAGAGCGCGGTCCGAGGCAAGGCGGAAGGATCCGGAAAACCTCCGAAGGAGCAGTACGGTCAGTCCTGCTGAAAGCCCCCCGCCGACGATTGTCCCCGACAGAACTGAGAATAAGCTCATGCGCCCGGTGATCAGAAGCATCTGCTCAGGACTCTGGCCGAGACCGGCCAGGATTTCTCCCATCTTCGGGGCGACGAAAATCAGGAGCGAAAGGCTTCCGATTATTACTGCCGCCAGCACCACCGACGGATAGAGCAGGGCGTTAACGAACTTGTCCTTGAGTTCTTTACGGGTTCGCAGATAATCCGCCAGGCCCGGGAGCACCTGGGCCAGGGAACCGACCTTTTCTCCAACCTTGATGAGACCGGAATAGATCCGGGGGAAGCTCAAGGATTCCGCAGTCCCGGAAAAGGAGTCTCCCCGTTCAAGTCCGGCGGCAAGCTCTTCCACAGTCCTGCCCGCTTTTCCCTTTGTATAGATGGTACGGGCAATCTCAAGCCCCTCTTTAATATCCAGGCCCGAGCGGTAGAGCAGCGCCAGGGTCTGGGTAAGTTCCAGTACAAAGCCCGCGGGAGGGGATGATATTCTGCCTGTTCCGTGTTCGCCTGCTGCGGCATCGAGCTCTTCCACCGTAAGGAGCACACAGCCGTTCCGGGGAATCAAGGCCGCGGCATCATAGCGGGAATCCGCATTGACAATTTTGACCCGCCGGGCTCCTGAGCCCTCTGCGTAACGCAGGCGATAGACCGGCATAATCAGAGTACCCCCGCCCGCTGCAGTTCTTCGAAGGATGACAGCCCTTCCGCAGCCAGGGTAAGTCCCCGCTGCTTAAGGCCGATCATTCCCTGTTCCCGCAGGTGATGGTCGAGGGCTGCGGATGTGCCGGCGGAAGCTATTATTCCGGCGGCTTTCCGGTCTACCATAAAGAACTCTGCCGCAGCGATCCGCCCGCGGTATCCCTGATTGTCGCAGTCCGGGCAGCCGGAAGCGTAAAACTCCTCTTCAGGGCTGGTGAGTCCCGCCCTGTGGTAAAGCTCCGTGTAAAAATCGCCCATGGGACGGGAGCTGCGGCAGGCGGGGCAGAGCCTGCGGGTAAGACGCTGGGCAATTACCCCCCGCAACACCGCAGCGATCAGGTAGGCTTCGACTCCCAGGTTGATGAGCCTGCTGACCGCAGAAACCGCGTCGTTGGTATGCAGGCTCGAAAGGACCAGGTGTCCGGTAAGGGCCGCCCGGACCGCGAGCTCCGCCGTCTCGGAATCCCGGATTTCTCCCACCAGGATTACATCAGGGTCCTGCCTGAGCACCCGGCGCAGCAGGGTACTGAAACCGAGGCCGATGCGCTCATCCGTCTGGATCTGGTCCACCCCGTCAATCAGATATTCCACCGGGTCCTCGATGGTGACGATCTTTATTCCTTCGCTGTTGATACTGCGCAGCATGGCGTTCAGACTTGTGGTTTTGCCGCTTCCCGTGGGGCCTGTCACCAGAACCATGCCGTGGGGGTTTTTTAAGAGCTCAGCGATGCCGGCAAGACAATCCTCCGGCAATCCCAGATCCGTCAGGCTGAAGGCCGAATCATCGGCATTGAAGATCCTCAGGACAATGGATTCCGCCCCGGCTCCGGCGGCGGTGGGAACACAGGAAACCCGGATGTCCACATTGCTCCCCGCCATGTTTACCGTAAGGCGACCGTCCTGGGGACGTCGGCGTTCCATGAGGTTGAGCCCCGCCATGACCTTGATGCGGGAGGCGAGCCCGGAAAAACGCTCCGCCGGCAGGGTCTGATGCACCCGGAGCACGCCGTCTATGCGGTAGCGGACAATGGTTGTATCGGCGAAGGCCTCAAGGTGTATGTCCGAGGCCCGCCGCCGGATGGCTTCGATGCAGATGCTGTTTACCAGGTTGATGACCGGCGCGTCGGAAGCCAGGGCCTCCAGGTCGAGTTTATCCTTGTATCCTGAATTGACCGGGCCGGCGGACTCATCGTCGCCGGAGCCCATAAGGCGCCCGAGCCAGGCGGAAAACTCGGCGGAATCCAGCGTTTTTACTGTAATCGGCTTCCGGTGAAAATCGCGCAGGATACGCTGCAGTTCGCAGGTGTCCCCGTCAACGGCGCCGACTGTTACGCGGCTCTCGTCTTCCTGCAGTTTAAGGACCCTGTTGGCGCGAATAAATTCCCGGCCGTACTGCTCTTTACCCCGGGGAAGAGGGGCGTAGGCAAGGAGTGAGACCGTACCATTCATTGAGAGTCCTCTTCAGGGGAGGAGAAATACTTCGCGTACAGGCGCCGGGCCTCGGCCATGCGGCTGAGCTTCTTTTTCTCCGGATATTCCACATGGGGCACCACGTAGATGACCATCTCCGTGGTATCGGTGCTTTCGCTGCGGCTCTGAAACAGGCGCCCCAGAAGGGGAATGTCCCCCAGGATAGGGGTTTTACTGATGGATATGTCCTGGTCTTGCTGAATCAGGCCTCCGATGACCACGGGCTTGCCGGAAGGACTGCGCACGTGGGTGGAGACGACCTTTTCCGTGGTTGTCGGAGGATTGGTGGTTGACGACTCCGAACCCTGGCGGCTGACGGTGGCGGAGATCTCCATGGTGATCATTCCGTCCCCGGAGACCCAGCCGTTCAGGTTGATAATAAGACCGGAGGTCAGCTCCCGGGTAACCCCCGTGGATTTGAGCTCCCCGGTGTCGGAATCGATTTCGTAATCCCGGTAGCGGTATGTATTGGTATTCTGAAATTTCAAGGTCTCTCCGGATATCCCGTTCAGGGTTGTGTCCGCCATAATGCTGGCCCTGGTTTCGCTCAGGGAGAGGCTCAGGTCCACAGCGAAAAGATAGCCGAAGTTGGAGACGATATCGAAGTTCAGATTCAGCAGGGAACCGATGGAACCGAGAAAGGTGGTCTCGTCGCCGTCATTGGCAACCTTGTTCTCGTAATTGGTGTTCCAGTTTAGGCCCTGTCCCTCCTGGTACTGGACCACCAGCAGGTCGTAACGGATCTGGGGAACCGGACGGTCGACAAGGGCCAGCTGCCGGAGGAACTCCTCTTTTCTGCTCTCCGGGCCCGTGTAAAAGACCAGGGTCGGATCCACGGTGGCGACGATCTCTTCCTTCGCCGCCGCCGGAGGAAGGGACTTGATAAGAGTCTCCGCGGTAATATACTTAAGCTGCACCGGAAAGTGCCCCGGGGGTGTATCCAGGGCGGCGAGGTAGGCGGAGAAATCCTCCGCCTGGGCATCGCTCACCGGCACGATAAACGAGTTCGTTCCGGGCAGAACCTTAGGTCCCAAGGCGGAAAGTCGCGGAGGCAGCAGATTCAGGGCGTCCGTAACATCCGCGTAGCCCAGGTCGAATCGGCGGTAGCTTACGTGCTGCAGGGGCCTGTCCAGGGAACGGATAAAGCTCTCCAGGGGGCCGATCTCCTCCGGGCTGCCCCGTAGAATTATGGTATTGGACTCGGTGTCCGCCCGCATAAGGTTTGCCGCCGCCAGATCCGGGGGCAGGAGGGCGGAGACCGACTGGGCCGGAAGGTGTTCCAGGGGGAGGGAGATGGTGGTTTTGAGTTTTTTCAGGACGTCCCGCCGTTGAATCTCGAAGATATAATAGATGCCGCCGGAAACCTGATAATCACCGTTGGCCTGTTCCAGTACCAGACGGAGCAGCTCGCTGAACTCCTTGTCCTCGAAACGGAGTTCCTCCAGCACAGCGTCTCCCCGCATCAGCAGGCTGTACTCCTCTCCTTCGGCGCTGAAAAGATCCTTTAAAAGGTCCCGAAAACGCACCCGTTCCAGATCAAGGCTGTACAGCCCCTCGTTATTGCGGGAAAGGAGCTGACCGCGGCGGGAGGCAGGTTCTCCTGAAGCTGTACGCCGGATATAGAAATAGTCATCTTCTGTTTCCAGTTCATGCTCCGAAAGCCGGGCAGTAAGGACCTCCAGTGCGGCGGCCGGAGACAGGTCGTCGATGTGGATTGTAAGCCGTTCATTAGGCAGAGCGTCAAACAGCACCGTTTTGCCCATGGCCCGGGAGAGAGCCCGCAGCAGCAGCCGGAGTTCAACATCCTCTCCGTGAAGGCTGACTGTTCCTGCCTCTTCGTTCCAGCGGGCATCGATGCGGGAGACGTAGATAAGCCCGTCCCGCCTGATGCCGTAGAGCTTATAGGTATCCAGGAAGACCCGCAGGGCGGTATCGAAATTCATGGTGCTGAAATGGTAGCTGGCGCTGCCGGAGACCGTCTCGTCGGGGATAATGGAAACCTCCCCGATGTCTGCCAGCACCATGAGGATATCGGTGATCGGCTGGTTGCGGAAGGAGAGGCGGTCGAGCGTGAGGGGGGCTGCGCCAGTTGTATCCAGATCCTGAGAGAACCCAGGGATGAAAGAAAAAACAATAATTATACTTACTATTCGGTATTTCCAATTCATATCAACAATTTAAGGATTGACGTTATCAGGTATAGTGCCAGAAAGATTGATGGAAGTCAAATCGTAAAATGTGAAAAAAGGAAAGATTTGGGTAATTATAAAAAGTAAAAAAATCTTGTGATATCACAAAACCAGTGCTACTATTATGTCCAGAAAGTTTATTTAAGGAGATTGATATGATCGGAGCCGGTGAAGCCGTCATTCTTGGCGGGGTGTTTATTCTTATCTTTGGGGCCTCCCAAATTCCGAAAGTCGCTCGATCCGTTGGAGAAGGCATTACGGAGTTAAAGAAATCTATCCGGGAAGCGAAGGATATCGATCTCGATGATCCTTCCCTGGGCGATAAGACGAAGAATAATTAACAATCGTTTTATATATGTCCCAGTGTTATTCTTCGGTGCGTCCTGTTCGCAAGGTCATGCCTTTTTGGGACCATGTTTATGAACTACGTAACCGAATTGTTCTGGTTATTACATGCTCTGCTCTTTTCTCGGTTGTAAGTTACGTTTTCTACCCTGATGCCGTTGTTCTGATTCAGTCTATTTTGCGGGAAGAATTATACGTTACCTCAATAACTGAAGGATTCCTGACTCGGCTGAAAACAAGTCTGCTTTTTGGAATTTATTGTTCCATTCCTCTCCTTGGTATTCAGATCTCGTTGTTTGCAGCTCCTGCTCTTTCCGGCTCCGAACGTTTTTATCTTGTCGCCGTGTTGGTCTCGTCTTTTATTCTGATGTCTGCGGGTCTCCTTTTTGCACTTAAGGCTGTTCTGCCGATAAGCCTTAGATTTTTGCGTTCAGAGGTGTTTTACCCAGGCGATGTCAGCAGACTGCTTTCTTATACGCTTTATCTGCAGTTCTTTTTTCAGTTTATAATAGGTTTTGGTCTGTTCTTTCAATTTCCCATTGTAATAATTATGCTTCTTAAATTTAGAATTATTGATACTTCTTTTCTGCTCAGGAATTTTAAATACTTTATCGGCATAATCTTTTTGGTCTCCGCAGCTGTTACTCCGCCGGATATAGTATCCCAGATTTTACTGGCCCTTCCAATGACACTATTGTACGGGGTGTGCATTGTGCTTGGAAAGGTCTTTCGAATGGATGATTAGAATGTTTGGTATTGGATTTGGTGAATTATTACTCGCCTTGCTGGTGGTTTTTCTGGTATCCCCCAAGGACTTTCCAAAATTCATGAAGAAAGCGGGAGAGTTTATTGCTACAGGAGACAGAATCCGTAAAGAGATGTTCGCTTTGCGAAACGAGGTAGTGTCCATAGCGGAAAATCTGGAGATTGATGAAGAAACCGTAAAAAAGAGAAAAAAAGATAATCAGGAAGAAGTCAATACGAAAACGGAGAATGGATGAATGTTGCGCAATCCCTGGATATACATTACGGAAGCGTGTAATCTCAGATGTAAATATTGTTTTAATCCCAATAAAGTATTGAGTCGTGCAAACACGATTACATTATCGAACTTCAAACAAATTATTGAGAATATCCTGTTCTATTCTGATATCTCTGAAGATATGCCCTTGCGGATTGTTTTATTCGGCGGAGAACCGACCTTATATCCGGAATTGTTGAAGGAATTGATGGACTATGCCTATGGACGGCTTGAAGGGAAGGTTCAGTTTCATTTAATAACCAACGGGACAAATATAACCGCAGTCGGAGATTGCATGATTGAGTACAGTCAGAAGTCTGCTTTAAGTATACAGCTTTCGATTGATGCTGCTCCGGAAAATCTTACGCTAAGGGTCGGAGATGATAAACGACAAATCTATGAAGACTCGTTAAGAAAAACATTTGATTTTCTGCTGGATAACTCGATCAGGTTTTCTATTCGAGCAACCCTATCCCCGGAACAAGTTGAAGATTTATGGGAGAATTTCAGGTATTTTGTGTCCGTCTATGATGAATCCGACAAAATTACATCCAATATAACTTTTTCACCTGATTTTCTTACTGGAAAGTGGAGCGAAGATAATTTCTCTCGTTTAGATGAACAGGTTGATAAAATTGTTTCCTGTATTACTAATGAATATGTAGAGAAAAAAAGGATCTTACACGAAACAAATACAAAAAGAGCATTTACTAATCTTTACCGGAAAAAAAACAAAACTACACCATCGCGGCGTACCTTCTGCGGCTTTTCCAATAATCTGTTTTCAATAGCTCCCAACGGCGATGCATTTGCCTGTCATCGGGTATATGAGAACACGCGTTTACAGTTTGGCAATTTTCTTGATGGAACAATCGATATCGCGAAATTCAACGGAATCTATGCTGCATATAACAACGCCCAGTTTATACGACCAAACAAACGAATAGGGATAGAGAAGTGCAGTGACTGTGAAATACAATGGAATTGTGCATCTGTATGTCCGGCCGAGAATGCACACAGCACCAGCAGCGCTGAAATCGAGTATGAGTGTGATTATGTGATGTACCGTATGCAGAAATCCTTTGCTGTACATGTTGAGAAGTATATGACTTCTCTGCTGGAAGATGAAGAATATAAAAAAAGAATGGTTAATTAAGGGAAGAGTGATTTGATGGTTATTCAGAAAATAGACTTTCGGACCTTGGATAGGGAAAACATAAAGACAATGGTTACCAGGATCGGGAATAACAAAAAACCTGTTTGCAAACATATTCTAATGATATCCGTAGCGCACCCGGCAGATTTAACAGGCTTGGGAACAATATCCGGTCATTTTTTTAGAAAGATTTTAGAGATCCCGGCAGGACATTTATCTGCTGTTTCCAATGAACAGCTTTCTGGATTCGACGAAAGTGTGATCAACTGCTTCGGCATGGATGACGTCGCAGAGATATCCAGGAATGATCTATTATTCTCGAATAATGTTATTTCAATTGTATATAAAGGAGACATCTCTTCTGCTGAAGCGGTCGTCACCGTTCTTGATACTTTCGAGCACAAACCCATCAAATCTCTGATAATTGAATCGGAGAAGGTCTGCCGGGACCACAGCGATAAACAGAAATGTATAGAGAATATCTTGAAAAAAAAGGATTGGCTATCAACTATCGATTTTCAATGCTGGTATCTGAACGAACTGGTTCCGGCAAAATGTGTCTTCCTGGAACAGGCTGACCTGGAAGTGTTTATCAATGGTGAACGTGCTGTTTGCCCACGCCTAACAGATGAAGGTTTTGTGCACATCACTAAATCTGAAGTCGACACGTTAAAACGCAAGCTTATTGTAGCACGACTGGAACAGTATTTGATGATGCAAAAAAGGTTTTCGTGCATAGAGTGCCGTAAGGTATTTGGCACGGTATCTCATACGATGCCAGTAAATTTAAAGGAGTGTATTTATGAAAAATGAAAAGGAATCATCGGATAAAAGTCAGGATATCGATCAGAATATTGACAGACGAGAGTTTCTATCCATTAGTCTAAAGACGATACTCGGTTCCTCTGTTGGCATTGCATCGTTTATTTCAACAAAAGATACGTTATATGCAGATGATAGAGGCTGCGCTGACTACTGCGGAGGAGATTGTATTACCTATGGGAGCGGAGGATGTACGTGTGATGGGGATGATGACAGTTGCAATGACAGTTGTGATGATTGTTCTTCCGACTATTCAGAAGAAATAGCCGAAGCTCAAGAAGCCATAGCCGCTGCGGAAGAGAAAATTGAAGACGCACAGGCGGCTTATGACGAGGCGATCGCCGCCGGTGATGAAAGGGCTGTGCAGGCAGCGCGGGATGAAATCCGGGCAGCTGAGGCTTCCCGGGAAGAAGCCGCTGAACGGGTAAGCGAAGCAGAGGCAAAGCAACGGGAAGCCAAGGAAGCCGCCGCACAGTTTCGGGCAAAATTGGCTCAGACCCAGAACCAGGCTAACAGTACCGTTACCGGCGATCCGGTACGTATAGCCACAGGGGTGTTCCATACGGAAGTAACTGACCTGTCAATACCGTATCTCGGTTCAAACATTACCTTGCAGCGTCAGTATGAAAGCGATAAAACCTACGGTAAATCTTTCGGTACCGGCTGGAACTTCTCTTACGATACCCGCATCATCCTTGGTGTGGACCCTGATGCTGCTGAAACTGCGGAACTACTGACAGGATTCGCCGAAACTCAGCGCAGCGACTACTATCAGAGGCAAACCGGTCTTGCTGGCGCAACAAGCTCCATGAACACGGCCAAAACAAAGGTCGATGCCGCCCAGGCTACGATTGCGGCTGCACTGCAGTCAGCCCAGACCGCCCTGGCCAAGGCTCGAGCATCCCACAGCTCATCGCTTATTGCACAGGCCCAGGCGCTGGTGAATCAGATTTCCGGTTCCGGTGGCTTGACCGGCCAGGCGGCTGAGGTTGAAACCAGGGTCGATGCTGTTTTGACCGAGCTTGCCGATTCAGACGCGACTCTGGAAGAGCTGGATACGCTATGCGTGGAGCTGGAGAATCTTGCATCGGATGCTAACGACAGAAACGACTATGCAAGTGCAGCTGCGGAACGAAACCTCTACGTAACCGACGGAAACGAACCGCCTTCCTTTCTCAATACCGGCAACGGTACCTGCACCTGGGTGGATCAAAGTGGAGTTCCCCATTATTACACTCTTGACAAGGCTCCGGACTACAGTAGTGATGTACAGTATACGGATGGCAGCAGAAATTACTTTCCCCAGGGCGCCCTCGGCATCCCCCAGCTGCCTATCGATGACGTGTTGCATCTGAACTCACACGGAACATGGACCCTTGTGCGCAAGGACCTGCATCATTTTGAGTTTTCGTTTCTCGGGTTGCTCAGCTCGATCAGTGACGCCAACAATAATCAGCTTGCATGTACGTACAGCAAGGGTTTGCTGTCCGTGATAAATGATGATTTTGGGAGAACGATCAGGATAACACGGAGCGGAAAAAAGATCTCTGCAATAATATCACCCGAAGGGTATTCCATCAGTTTTAGCTATAACCTCGACGGAATGCTTGCATCCGTTACCGACCCTGAGGGCGATACTATATCCTACGAATACGACGGTTCGCTTCTTACCGCTATTGTCAAACCGGATGGCAAACGACGGCGATATATCTATGAATCCCTGTCCGGGACCATGGTTGTTAGCCAGGCAATCGATGAAGAGGGCATGAGCGAATATTTCCGCTATTACCCTGCTTCCGGCTACAGCGAATATGAAAACGCTTCCGGTATTGTTGAACGACACTACTACAACGAGCGCAAGCTGGAAACAAAGGTCGAATACGGTGACGGCGGGACCATCTCCATGGAGTATGATGAGAACAACAACCTGATCAAGCGTACCAACGAGGTCGGTGAAACCTATCATTTTACCTATGACGGGCGACGTAACCTGATTGAGTCGATTGACCCACAGGGTCATGCCCAAAAATGGACCTATAACGACATAGACAAGGTAAGCTCCTATACTGATCGCCTGGGACGGACTACCGGCTATACCTACGATTCGAAAGGCAATCTTATCGTGCAAGAACTCCCCGACGGCGCTGAAATACATTACGAATATAATGATCGAGGACAACGTACCAAAACCACCGACCCCCGCGGCAATTCAACCCTGTTCAGGTATGATTCCCATGGCTACCCGGCATCGGAAACAAGCCCCGACGGTACAGTTCGCCGTTTTAAGAACGACCTAACCGGGAATATCCTGGAAGTCACCGATCAGGCAGGATATACAACCACCTATACCTACCGCAAAGACAAAAAGCTGGTTTGCCTGACCGATCCGGAAGGCAACACTGAAACCTACGAGTACAACAAGCGTAAAGACCTTGTAGCCAAAACCGACAAACGCGGCAATCGTACAGAGTTTACTTACGATGGACGGCATCTATTGATCAAGGCAACCAACCCCCTGGGGGAAACCGCAGAGTACAGCTATCGGGCCGACGGCAGGATGATACAAAAACTCATCGATAAAAAAAGCACCACCAGCTACACTTATGATTCCCGCGGCAACCTGGCCTCCGTAACGCAGCTGGAAACCAACAGCACCGTCCGTTACGAATATGACGCAGCCCAGCGCCTTACCAAAGTAACCGACCCTAACGGAAACGCAACCTGGTACGACTACACCCTGCTCGGCGATATCGCCAGAGAGGAAAACGCCCTGGGTAACATCCGAAGTTTTACCTACGACGCTGAACAAAACCGTACCTACCAGACCGACTTTGCCGGAAACACAACAGAATACCGCTATGATGTCCGTAACCGCCTGACCGAGTTAATCGACCCCGACAACAAACGGGAACAGTATACATATGACCTAACCGGCAACCGCACCGCGGTAATCGACAAGAACGGCAACACTACGGTTTTCGAATACGACGCCCTGAACCGGCTTATCAAACAGACCGATCCCTTGAACAACACAATCAGGTATGAGTATGAGCCCAGAGGCTTGGTGAGCAAGCGGACCGACCGGAACGGCGGAACCGTTCTGTTTGCCTACAACTCCCTCGGCACAATCGTAACCGCCACCGACCCTGCAGGCAACACAATCGAAACCACCTACAACGAGACCTCCCAGCCCCGTACCCGGAAAGACCGGAACGGTAACATTACAGCTTTCGAATATGACTCCTTAAACCGTCTGATTATAACCCGCGACCCCTACGGCCACGAAACCAGGCGCAGCTACAATTACCTCGGCCTTGTCGCCGCCATAACCGACCCCCTGGGCAACACCCGTACTTTCGACCATGACCCTGCAGGCCGCCTGGTAAAGACAACTGACCCCTTAGGTGGAACGAAACAGTATACGTACGACCCTGCCGGCAACCTTATTTCGTACCAGGATGAAATGAAGCGGGAAACCGGCTATACCTACGATCAACTCAATCGACTGAAAAGCAGCACCAATGCCCTGGGAGAAAATTACAGCTACACCTACGATGTTAACGGCAACCTCATAAGGGAAACCGACCCGGAAGGCAGCGCCTACCAGTATGAATATGACAAACTGAACCGTCTGAAAAAAGAGATAAACCGCCTGGGCGCAGCACAAACCTACACCCGGGACCCGGTCGGGAACCTGCTGAGCAAAACAGACTTCAACGGAGATCTCACCGCCTATACCTACGACCCGGTAGACCGCCTAATAAACACAAGCTTTGCAGACGGCAGTACCAAAATCTACAGCTATGATGCTGAGGGCAACCTTACCTCAGCCGAGAACCCAGAAAAGCAGCTGGCCTTCAGCTATGACCCGGTAAACCGCCTGAGTGAAGTCTATGACTCCAGCGTCGACGACACCGTACGCTACACCTATGATGCCGAAGGCAATCGCCTCTCCACTCACTGGAACGAGGGCAACCGCACCATAAACCGCAGCTACGGTAAAGCCAACGAACTGTTAACCGTAACCGATCCCGACGGCACCACCACCGCTTTTACCTACGATGCCCTGCTGCGGGAAACCGAATGCAAACGTCCGAACGACGTGGTAACAGAAACAGTCTACGACCCTGCAGGAAGGATAACCAGCATAAAGAACTTCGAAGACAAACACTGGCGGGATACCCTCTTAAGCTCGTTTGCCTACCTCTACAACGCTGCCGGGGAACGTAGGCATCAGATAGATGAAGAGGGGAACATCGAAACTTACCAGTACGATGCAGTGGGACGCATTGCCGAAGCTCAGTATCCGTTCAACAGCGGAAAACCTGCCGAAGACTTTGATCAGCGCCTGCGTTTCGGCCTCTATCCTGAAGAGGGGAGTAGTAGCTCTCATAACCACGGACATGGACACCACAACGACGAGCGTTACACCTTCAACCTGCCCCGAACCCCGGACAACGACTTTATCAACAAGCTCAAAGATATTGCCGAACCCCAGGAAGAGGTCTTCCGGTACTACCGGAAAAAGAAAAAGGATTACCACCCGCGATGGCGCATTCAGCCCGGTGACGGTGCAACCCGGTTTGCCGCGCGGCTGTCTCTGGATCAAACTTCGCGGGAACAACTCCGAACAGCCTATCAGGACCTGACCGGCAGCCGCAGGCACTTCGACGCAGACCCGTGGGTATGGACTGAAAACTTTACCTACGACAGCAGAAACAACCTCACCAGCAAAGCCAACGGCTGGGGAGCCGTACCCTTCAGCTACAACGCTGCCAATGAGTTAACACAAGCCGGAGAGAGAACCTACACTCATGATGCCAACGGCAACCTTACCCGGGAAGCCTTAAATGAGGTAAGCGCCGACTACAGCTACACCCCGGAGAACCGTATCGAACAGATAGAAACCGAAATTGAAGCCTTCATGAGTCACCACTGCGATGGTGAAACCGGGGTACGCTATACCTATGATTCCCTGGGACGGCGAAGCTCTCGGACGGCCTATACAACCAAGAGTAATCATGGCTGGCACAACGAGATTGAGTGGAACAAGGAATCGAACCAGAGTTACCTCTATGACGGTCTGTCTTTCAATGTATTAGCAGAATTAAAAGACACCCAGTTTAGGGTGGACACTCACGGAAGAACTCATCGCCGCACCTCACGTTACCAGTGGCAACCTGTTAGTGAATACCTCTACGGCAATGGGAGCAGGCTGATCAGTAAAACCGCCTTTGCCACAAACGAACGCTTCGGCAATCGCTACCCCCGTCATACCGACACAGACTATTATCTGCAGGATGTGTTGGGATCGGTAGTCGGGATTACCGATGAACGGGGGAACCAGACGGAGGCCTACAGCTTTGATGTATGGGGCAACCACTATGATCGACCCAACCAGACAAACAGCACTCATACCGATGCTGGCTGGAATGCGTTGCCGGCCACGTTATTCGGCTTCAACGGGAAGAAGTTTGATCCGAAGGTCGGACTGTATGATTATGGTTTCAGGGATTATAAGCCTGCCATTAACAGGTGGACCACCATAGACCCAATACGCGCGGGGAAGAACTGGTACGCCTATGTGGAGAATGATCCGGTGAATTGGGTTGATTTGTGGGGGTTGCTGCCGGAGGTGGGAGGGACTGGTCAGGTTGATGATCCGTTGGAACGAGCAATTATTGATAATTTAGACTTCGATGAACCTGGTAGCAAGTGTGATGAATTTTGTACCGAAGTTATGGATGATGCAGGCTTGACTCCCAATGATTGGCCTGATCCTGATGATTATAAAGTTGGTGAAAACCCTGAAGATATACCTAATTATATTGATCATTATAGTAGTCAGACACAAGATGTACCAAATACTGGTGCAAACGCAGTGATGATGGAAACCGGTCACCCAGCAGAGCATATGGGTATTGTAGATGTTGAAGAGGATGGTTCTATTTCGGGAGCTCATTATAGTGGTGGAGAAGTCGAACAATTCGAATATGACAATCAAAATGATTTTGAAGACGCTTTTGTATATGAAGATTTTCATTATCTTCCTTTGGAGTAGACTTATGAAAATATGGAAGAGTGCATACATAATTTTAGTTATATTATCCTGTAGCTGTAGTGTTTTCCCTCAAAATGATCTGAGAAGAATAAGATTTGAATTTGAAAGCTCAACTGGATATTTGAATTCAGATTTAGGGGTTGTTATACCAGCACAGTTTGATTCCGGGACAGATTTCGTCGATGGTATAGCAGTAGTAAAAGATGAGAAAGGCTATCATGTAATAAATGAAAAAGGTGAAATTGTTTTTCGTACAGAGGCGGATTACGTTGAAAAACCAAATAATGGAATGATCCTATTTAAAATGGATGGAGTATATGGTTTTTATGACTACACTGGTAAAGTAAAACTAGAGGGATATTTGCATGCAAAATCGTTTAGTGAGGATTATGCAATAGTAAGAACAACACAAAAAGCATATTATATAAACAAACATGGCGAAGATGTTTTTCCAGATTTGGTTATATCAGGAGGAGGAAATTTTTCTAATGGGTATGCTGTTTTTTGGGTCAAAACAAATGAGGGCATACAAAAGGGGTTAATAAATAATAGTGGAGAGATTATACTTCCACCAAAGTTTACTATTCTGGGTGAGTTTTCAGATGGGTTGTGTGAAGCGTCATTTAATGACAAAGTGGGGTACATCGATTTAAGTGGAAGATTCGTTATTCCACCTAAATATAATTATGGTTTCGCTTTTAATCAAGGAATTGCTGCAGTTCAATATCGTACGTTCGAAAGAAAACAACCGTTCTATCCATTCTGGCGACTTATTAATAAAAGTGGTGATATAGTAAAGGATTTATCTGAAGATGTTGTAGTGTTTTCTGATTTTATTGAAAATTATGCAATAATTGGCGTTTTTGACAACACGCGAGAAAAAATGCTATACGGATATTTAAAAAAAAATGGGGAAACATTAATCAATCCGATATTTGATGACGCTGATGTTTTTCATGATGGCTATGCAGTCATAGAGTACAAAGGTCGTGATGCACTTCTTGATAAATTTGGAACAATTATTTATTTGAGGGATATATTAAATCCTCATGTCACTTCGCGGTAACCGAAACGATGAAAATATTCTTACTGACTATTTTAGTAATAGACACGGAATAGTCAGTTTTATAACGACTTTATTTAGTGTGCGAGGAATAATTTTAATGCTGTTCAACAAGCACCGGCATAAAGGTGAAAAAGTTGCTAAAAACTTGTGATCATTGACAGGTAAGAGAAAGGAAGAAAATCTGGAGAAAGAACCGTCGGGGTAGGCGAAAAGAATACGTTTACTTCTGACGTTTCTTTCTTCCTTATTTCCGCGTATTCGCATACAACGCGATTGGCGCGGATAAAGAATGTGGATGCAAATAATGGTATGGAAGTTGAAAGTACATGAAGACAGAACCCACCGCGTTGGAGATTGCCGGCAAGGGATTGGAGGGGCGCCGAAGGCGGACCCCGCAGGGACTGAAAGGTCCGAGGAGGCCGGAGCGATAGCGGAGCCCCGGAAAGCCCGGTCCTGCACCTACTTTTCAATGTTGAAAAGTAGGTGCAGGGATGCCGCCAGACAGAACCGCGCAAATCCGAAAAAAAATCCGTGCGAATCCGCGGTATCGACCTAACCGGCAACCGTACCGCGGTCATCGACAAGAACGGCAACACTACGGTTTTCGAATACGACGCCCTGAACCGGCTTATCAAACAGACCGATCCCCTGAACACAACAATCAGGTATGAGTATGAGCCCAGAGGCCTGGTGGGCAAGCGGACCGACCGGAACGGCGGAACCGTTCTGTTTACCTACAACTCCCTCGGCACAATCGTAACCGCCACCGACCCTGCAGGCAAGACAATCGAAACCACCTACAATGAGACATCTCAGCCCTGTACCCGGAAAGACCGGAACGGTAACACTACAACCTTCGAGTACGACCCCTTAAACCGTCTGATTATAACCCGCGACCCCTACGGCCACGAAACCAGGCGCAGCTACAATTACCTCGGCCTTGTCGCCGCCATAACCGACCCCCTGGGCAACACCCGAACTTTCGACCATGACCCTGCAGGCCGCCTGGTAAAAGTAACTGACCCCTTAGGTGGAACGAAACAGTATACGTACGACCCTGCCGGCAACCTTATTTCGTACCAGGATGAAATGGAGCGGGAAACCGGCTATACCTACGATCAACTCAATCGACTGAAAAGTACTACCAATGCCCTGGGAGAAAACTACAGCTACACCTACGACGAGAACGGCAACCTGAGGGCGGAAATCGACGGCGAAGCGAAAGCCCACAGCTATGAATACGACAAACTGAACCGCATTATACAGGAGATAGACCGGCTCGGAAACACCCAGAGTTACACCTACGACGCGGAAGGGAACATCCTGAGTAAGAAAGATTTTAACGGTGATCAGTCAGAATACTTCTATGACAAACTGAACCGCAGAATCGAAACCCGTTTTGCGAACGGAGAGACCAAACGTTTTGAATATGACCCGGCAGGCAACCTTGTAGGCGCGGAAAACGGCGAAAAAGCCTTGAGCTTCGCCTATGATCCGGTAAATCGTCTGACAGAAGCAAGCGACGGCCTGCTGAACGAAACAACCCGCTACGCCTACGACCCTGCCGGGAACCGCATCCGCGCCGAAAGGAAGAAGGCCAATCGCATAACAACCTACACCTATGGAAAAGCGAACGAGCTGCTCTCGGTTACCGACCCGGACGGCAAAACCACCGGCTACCGTTACGACGCCCTTGGACGCGAAACGTATAGAACGACCCCGAACGACGTGGTAACAGAAACAGTCTACGACCCTGCAGGAAGGATAAGCGCCATAAAGTCCTACGAAAAGAAGCGGGGACACAACACGGTCCTCTACTCCTTTGCTTACCTCTACAACGAAGCGGGAGAGCAGACATTCCGGATAGACGAAAAGGGCGAGGTCATGAGCTTTGCCTACGACGAAGCGGGACGCATAGCCGAAGTGCGCTACCCCTTTGAAAGCGGGAAGCCCGAGACCGACTTTGAACAGCGGCTGAACTTCGGCCTCTATCCTGAGGAGAAAACGAGTACGTCCAGAGGAAACAAGCGGCATGGGGATGGTGACGAAGGAATGAGCTTTGCGCTGCCGCAGGTAGACAATGACCACGAGCTTAAAGAACGGCTTAAGGAACGTTCCGTCCCCAGGATGGGGGTCTACAAAAAGTACCGGGGATTATCGTCGCATGAACATCCCCGCTGGCATGTGACCCCGGGTGAGGGAGCGACGCCCTTCGCGACCAGACTGAACCTTGATCCTGAAACAAAGAACCAACTCCAGGACGCCTATCGGGAGATCAACCCTTACAGCCGCCGTTTCAACGACCATCAGTATCAATGGACCGAGACTTTCGGCTACGATACACGAAACAATCTTTCTACAAGCGCCAACGGCTGGGGGAGGGTGGACTACAGCTACGATGAAGCCCACCGGCTAAAGCAGACAGGAAACAGAAACTACCTGCATGACAAAAACGGCAACCTGATAAAAGAGTACCTGGGCGAAGAAGACGGCCCCCTAAGCGCTGACTATACTTATACGCCGGAAAACCGCATAGCCCAAATCGAAACACACTTCGAAGGCTTCCTGCCCGGACAACTGGAAGCCGACAGCGGAGTCCGCTACACCTACGACGCCCTGGGCCGGCGAAGCTCCCGGGCATCCTACCTGAGCAAAAGCTATGGTTTCAGTAAACAACTGGAATGGAACAGGGAGAGTACGGAGACCTACTTATACGAAGCCCTGAGCTTTGACATCTTGGTGGAATATCGAGATACTGAGTATGAAGTGAACCGACGAAGCAGACACTTCTTCCCATCCTTCT